>JAAYUY010000223.1 GCA_012517435.1 Sphingobacteriales bacterium
ACTTCATTGTTGGAATGCATGACACTCACCAGAATGGTTTCAGAACAAATTTCGCTGCGCAATGCCTCAAGATTAAGTCTTCCATATTGGTCAACAGGAATACGGCTGATACGAAAGCCATTGTCCTTCAGCCACAAACAACACTCATCAACAGCCGGATGCTCAACGCTGCTGATGATGATATGATTTCCTTCTGACCTGTATTTCAGTGCAGTACCTTTTATTGCGAGGTTATCTGATTCGGTTCCTCCACTGGTAAAAATGATTTCGGATGCATGGGCACCAATGAGCCGGGCAAGCTGCTTTCTGGCATTTTCAATATACCATTTTGCCTGTCTTCCGTATTCATGAGCTGAAGAAGGATTGCCGTAAATGTTCGTCAAAACATGATTTACAATCTCTGTAACATGTTGATCTACAGGAGTGGTAGCATTATAATCCAGATAGATTGCTTTCATCATTAAATTTTTTGCAATGATAGTAAAAATCATCTGTAAGATTTCAGATTCAATATTAAAACTTTCTTTACCTTCGAACTTTCAAATTAACCGATTCTCAGCTTGAACCAACGAATTTTAACCTTAGGCATAGTTTTATTCATTTCAGTATTATTTTCAGGCTGTACACAGCAGACCAATCTTCATTCTGAAAATCAATATTCAACAGCAAAACCATGGGCGCGCTGGTGGTGGTTCGCTTCTGTTGTTCATCAAAAAGACATTCAGCAAAACCTCGACTGGCTAAAAGAGAATGGTTTTGGTGGGGTCGAAATAGCCTGGGTTTATCCATTAAACAGGCTTAAAAGAGATACGGTCAACATTACTCCACGCCAGCCATGGCAGAGTAAAGAACTTGCTGAAATTGTGGCATTTACAAGAGATTATGCTGAAAAAATCGGCCTTGCCGTTGACTTTACTTTTGGTACGCTCTGGCCGTTCGGAGATTCTAAAGTCAGACCGGAAGAGGCTGTCATGCGTTACGGGGATTCTTTATGGCATCAGGAAATAACGGCCTCATGGGAATACCCCGTTAAAGGCCTTGTGGTCGATCATTTCAATCCGGAGGCCTTTGAAAAATATGCCATGAGGATGTTGAAATTTCTACCCAAACCAGCCCGCCCCAATCAAAATGCCTGTTTCATCGACTCGTGGGAAGTTGAAACCAGAAAACTCTGGACAAAAGATTTTGAAAAAATGTTTTTTCTGGAATACGGCTATGATATTCAGCCATATATGGACTCAATTTATTCAGAAGCTTACGCAGGTTATTATTATGATTACATGAAACTAATCAGCAAACTTACCCTTCGCTTTTACAGGCAGTATGACAGCCTGCTGAATGCCCACGGTTTTTTGAGCCGCGGGCAATGTGCCGGTGCACCCTGTGATATCATGCAGGCATACAGTATTCCGGACATTCCGGAAACTGAAGCTCTTTTGTTTGAACCGCATTTTTCCAGAATCGTTGCTTCTTCAGCAGCCCTTTCGGGTAAAAATATTATCAGCTCCGAAACCTTTACCTGTCTTTACGGCTGGCCTTCCGACCATATCCGGCAGGAAAACACTGCCGACCTGAAATTACTTGCCGATGCCCTGTTTGCCAATGGCGTCAATCAGATTTTCTGGCATGGAAAACCTTTTACCATCAACGACACCGATACCATACAGTTTTACGCCTCGGTTCACCTCGGAAAAACAGGAAAACTATCCGCTGATATTAAACCCTTTAACCAATACCTGACAAAGGTTTCACAATACATGCGAACCGGCAGAACCTATTCCACACTGGCTCTTTACCTCCCGCAGGAAGACGCCTGGATGAAAGCAGAATTACCCATTGAAAAGCAATTCAAATGGGCTTGGGGAGAATATGAAATGCGCTATGTCGAAATTCCGGATCAGACCAGAAACTTTAATCCAATGTGGGTAAACGGAAGTTTTTTACAAAATTCAAAAGTAAAATACGGCTTGCTGCACAACGGGAATCAAACATTTTCAGGACTTTACATAGATGTGGCCTACATGGAATACAACAGTCTGAAAAGCATTCTGGCTTTTGCCGAAAAAGGACTTCCTGTTTTCTTCAAACAGCCTCCAAAAGAACCCGGCATGGTGAAACATTCAGGCTATCATGAAATTTTCGCACAAATAACCAGACTTAAAAACTACTATTCTAATGAAGAATTATTCCTGAAAAAAATTAAACCACTCGTCAGCGGAAAAGATATTCCCGAATTCTGGAGCCGAACAGATGGCAGCAATCTGTATCTTTTCTTTGCTCACCCGCTTACGAAAACCATCAGTTTTCCGCTTGATTACGGACAATCGTTCACAGAAAAAACCATTGAAAGAAAAATTCAAATCAGTTTTGCAGGAAAAACCAAAGAATATACGCTTCGCTTCATGCCTTATCAATCCATACTTCTTAAGATGGATAAAAACGGGAACATATCAAAGCTTGATATTACCTATCAACCGCCCGTTCCGACAGTCATTCCCCGTGAGAAAGGCAAAATCGAAAAATGGATGGTAACCAACTAAAAATGAATTATATGAAACAAATCTTCGCTTTGCTGATGCTTATTCCGCTTGTCTTGTTTGCACAGGAGGGCAATTATAAGAAAATTGAAGGCTTTAAGTACATCGGTAGTATTAAAGCCAGCAATGACAGTGAAATTAGTCCCGGACAGGTTTCAAAAGATGGTAAAAAATATTATTTACCTGAGATAACTCCTGAAGGAAAAGGAATCATCAATGTTTACAACCTGAAGCTGAAACAAATTGCCTCCTATCCGGTCGAAGTTCCGGAAGGCAACCGTTTTTCAGGTAAAATCAGCCTCACGGAAGATGAGCAGGTTTTAATCTTTACCATTACAACGGAAGATGATTGGAATAAAAATGAGCTGGTCATTGCTGAGTTTGATGCCAAAAGCCAGTCATACAGAAAGCCGCGGCTGATGGGCGAAATAAATGAGGAAGACGTGGCAGATGCATACCCTTTCCTTTCTGCCGATGGACTAAGGATTTATTGGATCAGAGATAACAAAATCATGTATTCCGTGAGAAAAGAAAGAAAATTTGTCTTTCGCTACCCGGAAGAATTAAAAATTCTTAACAATGATATTAGTCCCTTATCCAGCTGGCTTTCGGCAGATGAGCTGTCTCTTTTCCTGACTTCAAATTCAATCATTTATAAATCAACCCGGAAATCTTTGTCGGAGCCTTTTTCCAAACCTCAGATATTTTCAGATAAATTTACCGGTGTGGGCTTTATCTCAGCTGCCAATGTTGTACCTCCTTATCTTTTCCTCTTTATTTCGACCAATGATGAAAGTGAATTCATAGGACTCTATAAAATTAAATAATCAACCATCAGAAAGTTAAATTATGACAGTCATCCTGCTGATTCTCTTTTACCTGTTTGTACCTGCACTCATTCTGATTTTATGCCGCAACAATAAGATTATCAATAAAATCGGAGCTATCATCATCGCATACATCACCGGATTGATTATCGGAAATATCGGAATACTTCCGGAAAATGTTTACAATATTCAGGACACATTCGTCAGTGTTATCATTCCGCTGGCATTGCCTTTACTGCTGATTACCTCCAATTTCAGACAGTGGGTTAAAACTTCCGGAAAGACCGTTATTTCCCTGATTCTTGGAATCATTTCGGTCATTTTACCCATTGTTTCAGGTTATTTTCTGTTTGGGAAGCATATTGATGAAGCAAATAAGGTAAGCGGTATGCTGGTCGGTGTTTACACCGGTGGTACTCCAAATCTGGCTTCTATCGCCACTGCACTGGATGTTAAACCAGAAACTTATATCATGACACACACCTACGACATGGCGATCGGTGCTGTTTTTCTGCTGATTGTGATGACATTTGGCCAAAAGTTCTTTGGGTTTATTCTTCCACCCTATAAACCGGTAGGAATTTATACAGATGAAGAAAACATAAAAAATGAGGGGACTGATTATTTACGGGCTTTTGACAAGATAAACCTCATCCGTACACTTATTTCATTTGGAATATCAATCGTTATTTTTGCCATCTCCTTCGGAATCAGCCAGTTGTTCCCGAAAGAATCGCTGATGCTGGTCATTATCCTCTCTATCACCACCCTTTCACTGGCAGTTTCCTTTCTGCCCAACATCCACAAGTTGCATACTTCCTTTGACCTCGGTATGTATTTCATATTGATTTTCAGTATTATAGTTGCTTCAATGGCCGATATTGCCAAAATGAATCTGACCGACATCTATTTGTTTTCCTTTATCGCAATGGTCGTAATCGGTTCTCTTTTTATTCATGTCCTGCTTTCAGCCATTTTTAAAATAGATGTGGACAATGTACTGATTGTTTCGACTGCTCTGACCTGTTCTCCCCCCTTCGTCCCCGTAGTAGCAGGGGCTTTAAAAAACAAGGAAATTATTATTGTTGGTATCATGGTAGGAATTGTCGGCTATGCAATCGGTAATTATATGGGAATTTCAATGGCTCTGATTTTAAAAGGATTTACACCATAATATGAATTTCAGCGAGTTAGTCAAAATACGGCAAAGTGTCAGGAAATATCTTCCACGGGATGTGGAACCTGAAAAACTCAACCTGATTCTCGAATCAGCCCGTTTGGCACCTTCTGCAAGCAACTCCCAGCCCTGGCATATTATTGTGGTCAATGAGCCTGAATTACTGAAAAAAGTGGCACTTGCAACCTTCGACAGCATAGTTTATTTTAACAGGTTTCTGCTCGAAGCACCTGTTATTCTGGTTATAGTGATCGAAAAACCCAAACTGATTACACAGGCGGGCGCAACCATCAAAAAAAGAGAATTTCCATTGATTGACATTGGCATTATTGCCGAACATATCTGCCTTCAGGCGACCGAAACCGGATTGGGAAGTTGCATGATAGGTTGGTTTAATGAAAAGAAAATCAAAAAGTTATTAAATATCCCCAAACATAAACGAATCGGTATTCTGATCAGCCTCGGATATGCTCCTGAAGATTATCGTTTAAGGGATAAAATCAGAAAATCAAAAGATGAAATCGTAAGTTATAACAGTTATTAACCTCTTAAATTACTGATTATGAAATCAAGAAAATTGTTTTTTCTGTTATTCACCATTAGTTGTTTTCAGTTGTTTGCCCAAAACAAGGAAGAAGTCATTAAAACGGGCTATACTTTCGGGCTGTTGCCAACAATATCCTATAATTCAGACCTTGGTTTTCAATATGGCGGGTTGGTAAGTGTCTTTGATTTTAAGGATGGAAAAACTTATCCCAAATACCATAAGATGTTCAGAATGGAAATATCGAGGTACACCAAAGGTTCCGGAACCAATCAACTTTTTTTTGACTCTGAAAATCTGTTTAAAGATAAGAAAATCAGGCTGACTGCCGATCTGAGTTACCTCACCGAAAAAGCCCTCGACTTTTATGGCTTTAATGGAGCTGTAGTAAATTTTAATCCTGATTTTGCTGACGATTCCAGCTCAGATTACATTTCAAGAATGTTTTACCGGATGGAGCGAAAAATGATCAGGTTTACCTGCGATTTTCAGGGGCAGCTGATACCCGGGAAACTCAGGTGGATTGGGGGTATCGCTTTTTTCAACTATAAGATGGGAACAGTTGATATTGAAAAACTTAACCGTGGAAGAGACCCGGCAAAACAACTCCCCGATACTGAGCTTCTTTACGATAAATATGTCAAATGGGGTGTCATTCCAGCCAATGAAGCCGATGGCGGACATCAGCAACTGATAAAAGCCGGAGTCATTTACGATACCCGCGATATTGAAGCTAACCCGTCAAAAGGAATCTGGACAGAGCTCTTCTTTATGATGGCTCCGTCATTTCTCGGAAATAATGAAAATGCCTTTACCAAAGTTGTGTTTACCCATCGGCAGTATTTCACCATATTACCCAAACAGCTGACCTTTGTTTACCGCCTTGGCTATCAGGGAACTTTGCTTGGCAAAGCACCCTTTTACAGTCAGCCTTATATGTTCAGCTCTTTTTCAGCAGTCACCATAGTTGAAGGACTTGGTGGAGCAAAATCACTCAGAGGCATTCTCCGCGACAGATTGGTCGGAGATGGAATTTTGTACGGTAACTTTGAATTCAGATGGAAATTCATCCGGACAAAAATCGGTAATCAGAACCTTTATGTCGCTTTAAATCCGTTTTTTGATGCCGGCAGGGTTGTTCAGCTCATCGGGCTTGATGAATCAAAAATTCCATTGGATGAGGTCGCCTCAAATTACGTGACAGGTAGCAAAGAAAAATTCCATTTCACCTTAGGCTGCGGGCTTCATATCGCCCTGAATGAAAATTTTGTCATCTCAGCCAATGTCGGTAAAGCCCTCGACCCACAGGATGGTAAACTGGGGGTTTATATCGGCACAAACTGGCTGTTTTAGAACAATTTTTTAATAAAATTTAAAATGACACTATATGAAATCAGAAAACTTCATTGTTTTGTTCCTGATAATAATACTAGTTTCTTCAGGAACCGGATACAGTCAAACCGTTAAAGACATTGATGGCAATGTCTATAAAACGGTAAAAATAGGGACACAGGTGTGGATGGCTGAGAATCTGCGTGTTACAAAAACACCAAAAGGCGAGCCTGTCAATGCATGGGCACCAAGAGACAGTATTTCACTGGTTCCGGTTTATGGCAGAATGTATGATTGGGAAACCGCCAACAAAGTCTGTCCTGACGGATGGCACCTCCCCTCCGAAACAGAATGGCAAACACTGATCGATTATCTTGGCGGATACATGGTGGCAGGCGGTAAAATCAAGGAAGCTGGTACGGCTCACTGGCGTTCGCCCAACAAAGGGGCTACCAACGAAACCGGCTTTACTGCTTTACCCATGGGTTACAGGACGAAAAAGGGGAAATATATTAACTTCAACAGAAACTTTGCTTACTGGTGGACTTCAACGCCATACGAAACAGATGTTGCCATGGGAATTTATATTACTTACGGAGAGCCAATTATTTACAAGTACTATTACTCTTTTACGCGTGATATGGGCTTTGCAGTCAGGTGTATTAAAAACTAAAGTTTAAATCAGCTCAGGGACTTCAGGCTCTTCCACATAATTAACCACCACTTTTCTTTTCCATTTTCCGCTTTGATAATAAATGAAGGAAAAAAGAGCCCCTATCCCCCAGGCCAGTGGAATTCCCCACCATACACCATTAATTCCAATAGCCTTTGAAAGTACCCATGAGAAAGGAATTCTTACCAGCCAAAGGGAAAGCAAGGTAATCAACATGGGAATAAGGGTGTCGCCTGCCCCGCGCATCACCCCGTTGGAGATAAACATCATATTGAAAAGCAGGTAAAAACTGCTGACAATCACCAGATAATCAATGCCTTTTTTAATCACCACCGGATCAGAGGTAAAGAGTGCCATTAAAGAATGACTGAAAAAAATGACCAGAATGGTTACAGATACAGAAATAAGGGTAGTCATCAGCAAGGTAACCTGATACCCTTTTCTGACCCTTTCAGGCTTTTGGGCACCCATATTCTGTCCGACAAAGGTGGATAAACCCATGGCAAAAGTCATGGCCGGCAGCATGGCAAAAGAATCAATACGGCTGGCAACGGTGAAAGCGGCCACCACATCGGTTCCGAAAGAAGCTACAATACCGTATAGCGCCATCATACCCAAAGAAACAAAGGTCATTTGTAAGCCGGAGGGCAAACCTATCTGAATCGATTTTTTAAATATTTCCCTGTCCCAAATCAGGTTTCTGAACCTAAGATTTATAATTTCATGTGTCCTGTTCAGATAAATGACGGAGGTGATAAAAGCCCCTCCCTGCGAAATAACAGTAGCAATAGCGACACCGGCAACTCCCCAACCGAAAACCAATACAAACAAGAGGTCGAGCAGGATGTTCATGATCGTTGAAATAATAAGAAAAACGAGGGGTGTACGTGAATCACCAAGTCCACGCAGAATGGCAGTTACACCATTGTAACCAAAAAACAAAATGATTCCAGACAAATAGACCTGAAGATACAAGGTAGCCTGCGGGATAACGACTTCAGGAAGGCCGATAGCCATAAAAATAAACCGGCTAAGCAAAAGGCCTGCTGCAGTAATGACCAGCGCAGCAAAAAAGAGGAAAATAAAGATGGTGTCGATGGCTTTTTTAATGTTGTTAAATTGTTTCGCCCCATAATACTGTGAAATGATAATGGTAGAGCCGGAGGCAATTCCGACAACGAAGGAAATCAAAACGAAAATAACCGGAAATGCCGCCCCTACTGCACCCAGGGCTTCTTTCCCGATAAATTTGCCCACAATGATGCTGTCCACCACGTTGTAAAGTTGCTGGAATACATTTCCAATCAACATCGGCATGGTAAACCGGATGATTAATTTCCCTTCTTTTCCGTTTGTCAAATCAAGCATAGGGGCATTTCGGGGCAAAAATATTGCCTTAATTCCTAATCCTGTTCAGCGGCAAAATTTTTATTTACTCCTGTGCTTACATTGCTTGAGAAAAATATTCTAATTTAGTTGTAAACTGATAATCAATCGACAATAATGACAGGTCAAAGAAAAGACCTATTCAGGTTTGCAATCTGCTTTCTGAATGATACGCAAATAAATAAGGCATAATAATTTTCAGGAAACAAATAAATTTGCCATTTTAAAAAAATGGCAGAAAAACTCAGTCCGGATTATTGGAATAAAAGATACCAGCAAGCGGGCAATCCGGGCTGGGATGTAGGTTATGCAGTACCTGCCCTGACACGTTATTTCGATCAACTTACACAAAAATCCATTCAGATACTGATGCCGGGAGGTGGCTTTGGCTACGAGGCTGCCTATTTGTTTGATAAAGGATTTACAAATATTTTTTTCCTCGACTATGCTGAAAAAGCGGTAAGTTTTTTCAGGGAAAAATTTCCTCATTTTCCTGAAAATCAAATAATTCAGGAAGATTTTTTTCA
>JAAYUY010000224.1 GCA_012517435.1 Sphingobacteriales bacterium
AGCCGTCAGGTTAAGCAATGAAATTGAACAAATAGACCCTGCAGCTTTTATCATCAGCCATAAAATCAAAGACACCAAAGGCGGAATGATAAAGAAAAGAATTTCAATGAGATAGAGCAAATTTTCATGTTTAGTTTTTGCAGCCTCCGGTCTTTTTTCCAGTAGTAACGAAATTTTTCTGCAGCGCCAATATTTATGTATGAAATGACAAGTCTTTGACCTCCATTTGCTTTTCTTTTTAACTGATTTATATCAGAAGACGCAAATGCTATCCCCTTGAAAAACAAATCAATTAAAACCACATCAAAATTGGTTGATGAAATGGCATTAATCATATCCTGTTATTCCTTTATTCTGCTCTATCCTTTAATACTAAGTAATCCCTAACCGATTTTAATCAGCATCTTTTCATCTTTTTTTAGCAAACTTATCTTAAGCTATTTTTTATTCAAACCCCATAGAAACACCGGTTCCGTGCAACTGCAACTTCATTGTAGGTTTTGCAAACCCAACGAAGGCTTAGTTGTTACCACCAGTGCTTTTTTGTCTGCCGTGGTTTGTCGTTCTATTGGTTGCTGTTATTTTCAATCTCTTTTGTCGTGCGGTGGGGCATTTTTAAAATTTATTTTTCTCTGGGTTTGGCTTTGCAAGCTCTTTGACAAAGTTTTGGTTGTAGCGATGGCTTCCTTCGACAAGCTCTGGACAAGTGTGCGGCTTTGGTCCCGAAATTTTTCGGGATGCTTGCAAATTGGGCTGGGTAATATTCATGTGTCAATTCTTTAATGTGATGTACCCTTTACCAACCGAACTGTCTTTCTTCGCCAAAAGAATATTGAAAGCTGCAGGTGATATATTCGATAGTTCAAAGTAGGAATACCAGGGTTTAAATCCCAACTCATCTATCAACATTGATTTTGAGGCGGATAACTTAATGTCAGTAAAGACTATCAATTCTGAAATAACCTTGCTTGAAATACCAAGCTTTGAACCCGCAGAATATATACCGACCTTAACTCTTTTGATCGTTCCACACTCGATTAAGAAAGTAAGTATCTCTGTAACGGCTATATGCATCGCCCTGTTGCTGCCATAAGCAGAACCAATCTTGTGAACGATTACCTCCTTACTCACGATAGACTGAACTTTAAAAGCCTGAGCAAAACCAATCAGAATATCATAGGTGATTGGAAAGCTGTTACAAAACAGGCAAAGCACAAGGGCTTTTCTTTCTCCTGGTGAGAGTTGAGCATATGCACCGGCATTGAGTTGCTTTGAAATCTTACTAATGATGCTTTCGTTCTTTGCAAGTAATACGCTAATGTGTTTTAATATCTTACCTGCCCGATTTTCACCTTTGGTAAATTGCTTAATATGAGAAATGCATTTTTTTTTATCCATTTTGCCATTGGATAAGTAATCATATAAGGCGGCTTCCAATACTTCATATTGGACCCTACTTTCCACGCCTATATATTTTCCTTTACTACTCATTGATGCTGATGAATGGGACTAAAACCTCCCAGATATGAGAACCACCATGCGTTATAACCTGGCTGTTTTCGGTTGTAAATGCCTCTTGTTTTCTTAGGTAAAGAGAAAGACCTTTTTTGCCCACTTCTACATCAGGGTTCTGGTCAATAAAACTTTGCAATAAGGTTTCGTTGGTGAAATAAAGATGACGTTTGCCACGACTTAATGCACCTACCTTATCCTTCATGGTTAAATTCTTCAATCCTGTAGCTTCTATGTTCCCGTGATCAGAGGTGATGTACACCTGAAAACCTCTTGCCCGTAATGACAAAATAATTTCAACAATGTTTGATTTAGCTATCCATTGCTCAGTTGATATTTTCAACTGGCTGTCACCCAAGATTGAGCCGTGCATAATTTCATCCAAATCGTTGCAGACCAAACCAAGTATTGTTGTATCCGGTGAAATATTTGAAAGTACTAACGGTTCATTCACACTAAATTTACTGTAGGTTATCTGATACCCTGGTAAACCATGCTTTATCCAATAAGCTTCAAATAGTTTTGCTTCCTTAGCATTATCGGCTGCTAAATCAGGCTTATCTCCCTTAAAAATGGCTTGCCTTGACCAGGCTGTTATGGTTGGTATATACGCTAAGGATGCATTGGATGAATATTGGATACCGGCATCTGTTAATGACTTGCTCAATATATTCCATTGCCAGTAGTTCATTCCATCAATAACCAGTAGTGCTGTCTTTTTAGATGGCTTTGCATTGATGTGTTCCAATATCCGTGAAACAACTACCGGCTTTCTCACACCACTCAGGGAAAATAAGCTTCCGTAGGTATTATCAATGAAACGCTGGAAACGTATGTTGAAAGCATTATCAATTTTCTGATAGGCGGATTTCAATGCTGAATTGCCGGATGACAAATACCTTAACTTGGCATTTGACAGCACTTGGATGATTTTGAACCAATGATCAGCTATATCTTCAATAATTTCAAGCTGTTGCTTCAGGTATTCAATCAGGCCTTCCAGTTCGTTATCATTGTGACCTTTTTCATCAACATACAAACCAATCTTCAAAGGCTTAGGAAATTTATCAAAAGCATCAGGGCTTACCTGTATTGGGCTTAAGTACTTAAAAGCGAAAAGATATCCTAAACTTTTACACAAGAGTGGCTCTTTGAAATCAATCAATGAGCTACCATTTGTAACAAACTCCTGCCACTGTTCCTGAATAAACTTTACCAGGCTGGCATTGCTTAATCCCTTTGATACCAATGTTGGGAAATAAGGTTTTGCAATATTGGCGAGAAACTTTGCCAAAGGTTCATTGATGCCATTTTTTTCAAGAAATACGGTGATGAGTGCATTGAGTATCCTCTCCTTTGCCTTATTGTTGGTGAGTGTATCAAAATCTACGTTAAATAGATTTTCCAATAAAAATTTCAGCGTCTTATCATAACTTAAATCCTCATAGGTCTTGATGTTGAAAAGAGTACAGAGCGCATTAAAGCTTAATCCCTTGATTGCTTTAGCATCCAGATTAGGGAATAACTGGGGTAAACCGATGGCTTGAAAGTGAACCTGTGTTTCAATATCCGGCAATGGACGATATGCTGCCGGTGCAATAATGAGTGACTTTTTATCTGACTCTCTTACCTGTAATTCGAATGATAAGCGCACAGCTAAATCAGTTTTGCAATTTAGAATGGTGTAGCCATCATTTTCAAATGCCGACTTCATTTCTGCATAATCGAAAAGGTTATCCTGATCAGCAACAATGATGTGCTGTTTGTGGCTGGAAATCACCAAACTTTTATATTTATCAACCCAATTACTCATTGACGATATTTATTATAAGAAGGCAGCTCAGGTTTGGAACAATTTGCCTGGCAGCTGAGAAAGAGCTTTCCCATGTTTCCTGCTCTTGCAGCAATCGCTTCAATCTTGAATGCCTTATATTATCAATACCGATTCTATTCAGCTGCTTTTGCTGAAATGCAAAAGCTTTTTCTTTATCCGATTTAATCTTGCTTGTATTAGCTGTTATTTTAGCTTCAAACTCTTCGTATTTTAATTGCAGCACACTTTCTGATTTCTGAGAAATGGTAGTGAACACCCTCCTCGATTCATCAACCGGCAAAACACCGATACAATCGAAAAAGTCATTCTCCTGAATCAACTTATCCCAAATATTTTGAGCAAATGCAGCAAAATGTTCCCCCTCAGATGAAATAAAAACCGGTTGAATAATCTGACTGGTTTCAAATTGGTTTTTAACCTCCAAATGCCATAGTGACCAATAGCCTGATGTTGAGTTACCCTGCTTTAACTTAACTATAGGGATAACTTGAGATTCGGTGAAGGGGATAGCTTCTTTTAAAATGGTTTGAATGATTTCATGCTGCAGTGAAATGGGTTCTGGTATAGGGTTATTTACACTCTCCTTGATGTTGAATGTGTAAATGTTTTCAGGATGTCCTGGAAATTTAAACCTTATTCCATCAATCAGATTCTGATAAGGAATGCCTTTTGTTTTCAGATAATTCCTGGTAAGATTTTCCAACCATTTAGGCAATGGACTGTGTTTAATCATATCTACCTTCTCTGCCTTAATATCCTTTGAATCTGTAGTTGGCAATGCGCCTTCTGTACTTTTATAGTCATGTAGTTTTTGTTTGATGTCTGCCAGCCAATTACTGCTTTCCTGTTCAAATTTTGCAGGATTCAGCAATGAAGTGAGGTACAAGCGGGTTACCTGATCCCTTTCCAGGGTGCTGTCGAGCACATCGGCTGTTTTATCAATACCTAACTGGTTAAGAATCTGATTTAATTTTTCTTCTATTACTTCATATACTCTTTTATCTACCGAGTTGTCCAGCATCATGTTGAATGCCTGCACTTCATGGTTTTGTCCGATACGATCCACACGACCTATCCTTTGCTCCAATACCATTGGGTTCCATGGCATGTCGTAATTGATAACGATATGTGCAAACTGCATATTGAGTGACTCTCCTGCTGCATCGGTACAAATAAGCACTTGTGCTTTTTCTTTAAACTGCCTTAAGGCGTTTACCCTTTGGTCAAAATCCATTGAGCCATTGATGGCTTCGCAAACATAGCCGCCTTTTTCTTCCAACACTTTTTTCAGCATGAATTGAGTGCTGGTAAACTCAGTGAATATCAGAAATTTGGAATCCGGATTCTGTTCAATGCGTTTTAGTTCTGTCATTTTATTAATCAGGAACTCCACTTTCGCATCCGTTTCAGTATCCAGACAATCTTTTGCATCCCGAATCAAGCCCTGCAGAATGCTTAATTCTGTATTGTAATTTGCCTGTGCTTCTTCCACCAATGAAAACACCTTTTGCTCAAAATCCAATTCCATCTGGCCTTCAAATCCAAATTCCTCCATGTTGTTTATGATGTTCTCCTTATTTACTTCCTGCTTTTCGCTGGAAAGTCTGTCTGCCCGTTTTTGCATGGCATCCATGATGGCCTGAGTAGAGCTGCTTACCATCCTTTGGAAAAGAATCATTACAAATCCATAAGAGTTGTTTTTGGTTTGTTGTGCCAGATTAAATCCCTCCACTACATACTTGGTTACCGCTTCATACAACAGCTTTTGCTTTCTGTGTCTTACCGGATCAAGCGGTACTTCAATTTTATAGGTATAGCGTTGATTGAACAGTTTCTTTCCATTGTAATCTATGGCTTGTCTTTTTTCAGTTCGAACCACATAAGGCTCTAATTCAGGTATGGTTGGCATACCTTCCCCAGCGAATGCATCCGCATTCAGCAATTGCAGTATCCTGCGGAAGTGGTCACTCTTTCCTCTGTGAGGTGTTGCTGAAAGTAACAGCACATTGGGTATGGCGTTGCACAACACATCGGCCATTTGAAAGCGTCCTACCTGTGTACTGCTGCCACCTACTTTATGGCACTCGTCAATTACCAGTAAATCAAATTCCGCTTCCAGTACGCTTTGTATCCTGTATCGGTTGTATTCTTCTACTTTTTCCTTGCTCCATCCCTGCCGTGTTTCAATGGGTTTCAAAGCGTCCATCGAAACGATGATCTGATTGTGCTGGGTGAAGATGTTTATCTCATTGTCCATCTCCAACCTTGAGAAGGTGCGGGTTAGCGTATTAATATAATCGGTGTCGTAAATGTGAAAAAGTTCATTGAAATGCTTTTTCATTTCCTGCTGCCACTGACCCATTGCTGATTTGGGAACTACAATCAAGGTGCGTTTGGCAATGCCTCGCAACTTCAGTTCTTTTAGCACCAGGCCGGTTTCTATGGTTTTACCCATACCCACTTCATCTGCTATCAGGAAACGCAGGAACTGACCAGCCATCACTTTTTCCAAAGCCAGAATCTGATGCGGTAGCGGTACAATATTGCTCTCAATGGGTGCAAGCATGGCTTGCTTAAACACCTCACTTTTGATTTTGGCAGCTATGGCTTTGAAAGCTATCTCTGCATCGGTGGGAATTTTCTTTTCATCCGATAACTCAGAAAAAGGAACAGACTTAACCTCTCCGGTGGACAATATTTTCACCTCGGCTATTTGTTTTCCAAACACCGATTTTCTGGATAGTATTTCTATTTCTTTTCCCTGATAGTTCACTTAATCAATATTTTAGAATCTGAAATTACGAATTTGGAATCATTAATAGTTGAATTTGGTTTTTAATGTTTTGACGGAGGAGCCAAGTATCCTTTGTATTTCTTCAACATCAGCTATCAGTGGGTCGGCTAAATCTTTAGCTACAAGATTGCTATCCTTTAGTAATCTGAGCCAATAATGACTTTCCCTTGCTTCCTTATAGGCTATATTCAGCTTCAAGAAAAAATCCTTTTCTGTTTGCCCGCCAACAGATTCTTCAACATTGGCACCAATAGAAGTAGCAGACCTCAGAAATTGCTTAGACAATACAAATTCCTTCTTCTCCGCAGTTAAATGCTGATACAATTTGATCGCCTTCAGCGCAAAATCATACGTTTTAATTGCAATCACATTCTCCTTCATTCCTGATTCCTGATTTCCTGATTCATAAATTCCTGATTCATAAATTCCTGATTTCCTGATTCCTGATTCCTGATTCCTGATTACACCCTGTCTTTAGCTATATCGTAATACATCAACAACTGCTCGTCTTCCAGCAGAATGTTTTGCGGAATCATATCACCAAGGGTAACAATGGTTTTGAAATCCTTTTGCTCCCAGCAGTTTTTGAAACCGGCACGCAGGGCTTCCACCCGCACTTCTTTAAGTTTCTTGGCCCGTGGCTGACTAATGGCAGTTACATAGCCATTAAACTCTTTCAGCAGCACCTTAGTACGCAATGCCTCCCGGTCTTTGGCTTCGTTGGGGTCTGGTGTACGCCATCGGCCATCCGGTTCCTGAATAAAGTTTTCGTTGAGGATTTCCTGCAACTCCGGTAGCGTATCACCTTTGCGAAGTGATTGGGTAGCAATGCGGAAATCAGGCATGATGTCCTGGTATTTCTGTGCCTGCTTGCGTAAGCGGTCTTTTAGCCATTCAATGGCATCAGACTCATTAGTTACGATAAATGATAACTGCACAAACTGCGGTGCCTTTGCCTTCTTCTCATCATATTCTGCAGCCTGCTCAGCAGTAAAGTACATTCCATCTCTTTCTACAAAGCGTTGTCTTAGGCCTTCCTGGAAATCTTTTGAATCTATAGGAATAGGCAAGCCTCTCATTAAGTAAAATGTAATAAGTCTGTCATGTAGAATTTTCGAACTTCGCTCAATAATCGATGTAGTATTATTTCCTTTTTGAAGATGAATTGGTAGATGTTTAAGATGTTCTGAAACAAATGCCCAAACTCCCAAGTCCGAATTTTCAGTCTTGAATGTGGTTTCGAATTTATCTGATGGTTTATAGCAACTTATTACAAGATCTTGTTTAACCGCTGTGGGAGTAGTATATGCATTTATACTACCTTGCTTTTTATCCAAAGCTGACACATTCGCAATTACAAACCCTGCTTTTTGCAATGCTGTCTGTATAGAGTTCCATATTGCCGCACTTGGGTTGCTAAACTCTACAGTCATCCACCTGTCAGGTTTTAATACTCTATAAAATTCTATAAAACACTGTAGCATTAATTCTTGATATTCCAGTTTTCCCTTCTTCTGAGTTTTATTTTCAATAGCTTCAGTTCTAATGTTAGTAAGTACGTTAATCCAATTTTCCCATAAAAAATTCAACTCAGAATACATAATATTTGCCCCAAATGGGGGGTCAGTGAAAATATAATCAACTGAATTACTTTTTATCCCAAGACTATTGGCAGATACTGTTTCTATAATTCTGTTCTTTTCTTTGAATGATCGAGTAGCAAAGAGAAAGCGTCTTAATTGGGAAAGTTTATTTTCATATATGTTATAGACGTTTCCAACAGAAGAAAGTGATGGGATGTATAAGGTGCCTGATTTAGGTCGATGACCACCCCCAGAATTATACCTTCTCATTATAGTAGCATGCCAGGAGGTATTAAAGAAACCAAAAAAGGTGTATTTGTACTTTGATGCTAAATCATAAAGGGTTGAAATTGCATAAAGATTTTCCGGACTATAAAAATGATGTGTATGCGTTATTCCAGTTCTATCATTTCTTCTTGCCTCATCGCCCTCTGGCATTCTAACTATTGGAAAGTACTTGCTTGGCTTAAGTTTTGACACCTTTTCTTCATAATTCTCATCTAAATCCGAGCAGTTAACCAATATATTCTTTCCTTTATAATTGATGTTAATCTGAACAGGAATTGATTTTTTTATTTGAATGGTATTTCCCAAATAATCATCATACACAGTTTTAAATTTTCGCTCAAGTTTCCCAGCATCATTATTTGTATTACATTTTTTGCATTTAGCATATTCAAAATCGCTATCCGTTTTATAATCAAAAATTTCGCCCCAGTAAACAATATCTTCATTACAATTAGAACATGCATAAACATCGCTGTATAAAATGAAATTCACTTCACACTTTTCTTTCTTATACTTTACGCTATAGACGTCTCCCAACTTAAGCTTGAATTCTTGTAAAATTTCTTTTGATTGCTTGTCAAAAACTTCTAAATCTTCAGTACCAGAAAAATTTGTGGCCAAAAGGGAAGCGATAGGACTTAAATCAGAACAAATACTTTTTCTTAAACCCCATGTAGGCTTAGATGAAAATAATTTCGTCCATTCCACTTCAATTTGTTGTTTCACCTCTAAATCTGGGCTCTCACACATTTGAGCAGCTACTGCTGTCATCCCAGTTCCAGCAAACCCATCTAATACTATATCTCCTGGTTGTGTGTAATAAAGTATGTACCGCATGATTGCAGGATGGGGCACTTTTGTGTGATAACTGTGTGCATTGTAAACTGGATTATTTTTCCCTTCACTTACATCAGTTGCGTAGGGACTGTCCACATAAAATTCCTTCTTCCTACCAGCTATGCTCTCCTTTTCTTGTTCCCATTCGTCAATAAACGCATTCAGCCAGGGGTTGGGGCAGGCCGTATAGTAAGGCGGGTCGCTCAGGTTAATAATGTCTTCATCTTCCCCAATGGGAAAGCCTTCAATCTTCTTAAGCTCCGGCAGCTTAGCCCGCAGTTCATTTCGGAAGTACTCTCTGCGTTCTTCTTCGCTGTTAAATTCCTTGCCTAAACAAATTATTTTTTCACTCATACTCTATCTTTTGCTATATCGTAATACATCAACAACTGCTCGTCTTCCAGCAGAATGTTTTGCGGAATCATATCTCCGAGGGTAACAATGGTTTTGAAATCCTTTTGCTCCCAGCAGTTTTTGAAACCGGCTCGCAAGGCTTCTACCCGCACTTCTTTGAGTTTCTTGGCCCGTGGCTGACTGATGGCAGTTACATAGCCGTTAAACTCTTTCAACAGCACTTTGGTGCGAAGTGCCTCACGGTCTTTTGCCTCGTTGGGGTCTGGTGTACGCCAGCGACCATCGGACTCCTGAATGAAGTTTTCATTGAGAATGTCCTGCAGCTCCGGCAAAGTATCACCCTTACGGAGTGATTGGGTGGCAATTCGGAAATCAGGCATGATGTCCTGGTATTTTTGTGCCTGCTTGCGTAAGCGATCTTTAAGCCATTCAATGGCATCAGACTCATTAGTTACAATAAGTGACAACTGAACAAACTGTGGTGCCTTTGCCTTTTTCTCATCATACTCGGCAGCCTGCTCACCAGTAAAGTACATGCCATCCCTTTCAACAAATCGCTGCTTCAAACCTTCCTGGAAATCTTTGGCATCAATGGGTACCGGCAAACCACGCATTAAATAAAAGGTGATAAGGCGGTCAAATAGAATTTTAGGACTCCTTTCAACAATTGCAGTCGTACTGTTATCTTTTTTAATGTGTGCAGGCAAATGATTAAGGTGTTCTCTCACAAAATCCCAAGTTGCAACTTCCCCTTGTTGAGACTTAAAATTATTTTCAAAGGACAATGTTGGCTTATAGCAACTTATAACGAGATCTTGTTTAACTGCTGTTGGACTCGTTACAGCTTTAAAACTTGTTTTTTGCTTATCTAATCCAGCAACATTTGCAATAATAAAACCAGCTCTTTGCAATGCGGTTTGAATGCTATTCCAAATGGCAGCACTTGTATTACTAAATTCTACAGTCATCCATTTAGATGGCTTTAAAATTCGATAATACTCTTTAAAACAATTAGTCATAAGATCTTGATACTCCAAGACCGTTTTGTTTTGTGACTTGTTTTCAATTGCTTCACTTTTATTGTTGGTTAGTATTTTAAGCCACGATTCAGCTAAAAAATTAAGTTCTGAATACATCAAATTTGAACCAAAAGGTGGGTCGGTAAAAATATAATCTACACTATCACTTTTTATGTTTTGAAGCGAAGTTGCTGACTGCAATGAATTAATAACATCAGAGTTCAATTTTGGTGGAGCTATTTTTTTTCTCCCATTAACTGCATCCTCAAATTGATTTAAAATATTAATCTCCTTTATTAAGGAAGGGATATAAAGAGTTCCTGATAATGGTCCTCCACCAGCTCCCCAAACACCGCTTTGATAAGTGAATCGATATAGTTTTGTAGTTTGAAAAGCAACTTTTGTTATTAGAACGTTATAAATCGGCTCATCAATAAGTGATTTTAACGTGCTTAGTGTGATTAAATTCCTTTTTGAATAAAATTGATGAACGTGAGTAATTCCTTTTTTATCATTTCGTCTTGACTCATCACCTTCAGGCATGCGAATAATTGGTAGCCAATTTTCACTTTTAAAGGACTGCACCTTCTCATAGTTTATTAAGTCAGATTTGTCTGGTTTCTTTTGAAATCTTTTACCACCATATGAGTAGTTTATAAGCACAGGAACAGATTTGTCTTCAGAAGTACTTTTTCCGAGAATCTCATCATAATAAGTTATGACCGCTGGTGATAACTCTTTTTTATTTGTTTCGTAATTACAATGCGGACAATTAAAACTATCAAGAACTTTTCCTTCTTCCTTGTTTACAGCATTTTCCCAAAAAATAATTTCTGAATTGCAAGAAGGACAAATAAACACATCACTCCAAAGAGTGTAATTTATTATTCCTTTTCCACCATTTGAATGTGATGTCTCATACATCCATAAACATTTATCCTTTAATAATTTAAGAATTCTTTTTGCTGTAAGATCAAAATTCTCTAAATCAATTTTAGAGTTGTAGTTGAAAGCAATGAATGAAGCCAAGGGACTTAAATCGCTACAAATAGATTTTCTCGTGCCCCATTCAGGTTGTTTGATTGATAAGTTTTTAAATTCTTCTTCAATTTTAAATCTTGATTGAAAGTCAAGTGAACCGCAGCATCTCGCTGCAACTCCTGTCATCCCTGTTCCTGCAAAACCATCGAAAACGACATCACCAGGTTGAGTGTAGTGAAGAATAAATTTCAATATTGCCTTGTGGGGGACCTTGGTTAAATAAGGGTGATATAAATACATAGGATCATATTTCCCCTCACTCACATCACTTGCATAAGGCTCATCTACATGGAAGTCCTTTTGCCTCCCCGGTATGCTTTCCTTTTCTTGTTCCCATTCGGCAATAAAATCATTCAGCCAGGGGTTGGGGCAAGCCGTATAGTAAGGCGGGTCGCTCAGGTTAATGATGTCTTCATCTTCGCCAATGGGAAAGCCTTCAATCTTCTTTAGCTCCGGCAGTTTAGCCCGCAGTTCATTGCGGAAGTATTCCCTGCGTTCTTCTTCGCTGTTAAATTCCTTGCCGAGGCAGATTATTTTGGTTGGTTCAGGTATTTCCATTGCATTCCAGGTTTTTAAACATTTTTCTTTGACATCTTTTGTGCTTTCGCCAAAACAAGGGCGCAGGCTTAGAGCCATTCTGCTGAATAAAAGGCAAACGGTTTATTTGATATACTCTTTCATAATACTTTCGTACCCCCAAAAAGTTTGGGGCAAGGATTCTAATACGCAGAAACTTATAGTCTCGTTCGTCACCGATTGCATTGGTTATATTCCTGTGCTCTCCTTGAATAGTTTCTATGTTATCTCTAGTTATATACACATAATCATCTTCAGTTTTGCCATAGGGCTTAAGAGCCAATGTTTTGTCCTTATTTAAAGGCAATGTTTTCGTGATGCTAAATGAATGATGTTCAGATACGACAATTTCGCATTGCACTTCCTTAACCACCATTAAGAAATTTCTATTAATCACTCTAACTTTCCATTTATTATTGTGAATAAATCCAACATAACACAACCTTGGTTTTAGCAGATACCCAACTGAAATCGCTGCTGCAAACATAGCCAGGAAAAAATTCACCAGATTCCAATAAGGACAATCCAAGATGGCCATTAAACATTCTTTCATAAGGCTCTGAAATTAAGATTTATAAGTCAATATTTTTAATACAATTCGCCCTTTAAGCGTAGTAATGTACTGTTGTTTTGGGCTGGTAGGTTTATCGGGTATGGTCATGGTAAGCCAGCCTCTGGTTACCATGGGCGCCATAAAGCTTTCGTAGTTTTTGCTTTGGTTGGTTACCCTTATAAGGGTGAGCAGGGTTTCTCTATCTGCCGGCTCCAGTGCTTTCCACAATATTTTCCGTTCATTTTCAGCTATGGCACCGGCTATGGCACCAGCTATGGTACCGGCTATGGTACCGGGTACGGCTTCAAGTACTTCATTTGCTTGATTTTCAATGGTTTTTAGCGCCTCAGCTTGGTTACCGGCTTGGATACCAGCTATGGCACTATGGGTTATTTCGGCAGGGTTAAAGCCACAATACTCCAACAAACGGTTTAAGGCAGCGTCAACACCTTCCAGCGAGGCAATCACATTCCCATCCAGTTGAAACGGAGCCTTTGCCTCAAAAGCCGGATGTATGAAAAGCTCCACCTCAAAGAATGTACGGTCATCATCCGTATGGAAGCGGGGAGCAGGCGAGCCATTCACCCTTAATGTTTTTAAAATGGTGGGGATACCGGTTGCCCGGCCCTCGGTCAATTCCAGTTCCTTTAAAAATTCACCCAATCTGCGGTTGCGGTAGCGCCTGCTACGTACTGCACCCTGGGCGAAAGCCTCGAGACGAATGGAACGGTCGGGGCCACCCTGGTTGAGGAAGACAATGGAATTGGGATAAATCCTGATTTCAATCGGTTCCCGCTGCTGGTAATCGCGGTGATAAAAAGCATTGACCAGGGTTTCTTCAATGGCCTGATACGGATAACTGGCAATGCGGATGCTTTCTGCCTGGTCGGCTGGTTTAATCACCTTCTCCTTAATGAGTTTATCTTTCAAAAATTTGAGCACCCGGGCAATTTGTTCAGGTATGGGTCCGGTAATCGGATCGTGCTCCACATGGTCTCCGGCATCCCCATTAGGAAACTCAACAATCTCTACCTGGGTGTAGGGGAAGAACTTTTCCGGCTGCTCTGCAAAGAGCATCAATGCCACATTTCTTGGGAATAGATGCTCGTTGGGGCCAGAGGTGAGCTCCATTTGACCGAGTAATTCCCGGTCAGGAATTTTACCGATTTGTTCGGCTAAGCGGCTTTTCACTTTTACCAAATAAGCCTTTACCAGCAGCATGGAAATATTTTCCATTTTAGCCTGTGCATTAGCCCGGTCGTCAAAAGGAATTTGATTGGCCAGAGATATCAACTCCTGTTGTTCTTCTAAATTGGCTTTAACGGAGTTGGCGTATTTGCGGATATAGTAGAAATATCTTTTCTCCCGGGCTGTAACTTGTTCCGGTACCTGGTATGGTCTGTTGGAACCACCGGGAATCCATAACACCAAAATTTTTTTGTCATCAACATCTTCAATGAACAAGTGCGGATGATATGCAGGTTGCACCAGGTTATTAAAGCCAATCATCTTTCGCTGGATTTCGGCAATCTCATCAGTTGTAAGACCCTTTACAGGTCTTTTTGCCGTTTTGGTAACCTCATCTTCTTCAACACCTACAAGAATATATCCGCCACCTGTATTGTCAAAGTCGTTTGCAAAAGCACAAATGCTTCTGTAAATGGCATCAGGATTCCATCCTCTCTTGTACTCAATTCTATCTGATTCCACAGTGCGGGCAGAAAGCAAATCTTCAATATTGAGATGTAATGCCATTTATAAAGATTATTTTATAATGATACGCACCTTGTTTCTTTCCTTACCGGCACACAGGCTGTCGATGTAGCTGGTAAGTGTATCAATAGCCTCCTGTGGTGTAAGTGGCTTGTTCAATTGCTTGCGGATATCTTCTATGGTAATTTCTACCTTGTCAATTCCCTGGGCAAACTGTACAATCAGGTTCCTCAGTTTGGTAGCATTATCAGCCGTGAGTTCTACCTTTCCGGTTCTGAAATCTTCCACCAGTTGGCGGTCAGCCGTTTTCAGAATGTCCATATTTTCCTGCACCGATGGATCTTTGAACACCGACCGCATGGCGGTGGTCCATTTTTCTACAATGCCATCCAACTGCTCTTCGAGCTGATGAATGTTGAAGGTTGGTTTGCCGTAATACTCACGGGGATTAAAATCGTGGTAGGGCTCCGCTAACACTTTGGCTTTTGTGAGGGATGCATCTGCTTCTCTAAGAGAAGTGATGCTGTTGATCCAGTTGGTGTATTCGGTGGAGGTGATGATCTCCACATCTTTAATGATGTCGCAAATGCGTTTTTTCTCACTGCCCAGTATCCGCACTTTGGCCAGATCGTCCTGCTTGGATAAGCGGCAACGGGTGTATTGATTCAGGTAGTAATCCGCATAACGGTCAATCAATGAATTGAGCAGCGCCTCATACTTTTTAATGTCTGCATCTTTTGAAGAGGCAAGCACCGCAGGAAGGTTGTTAATGGCTGCTTTTATATCATCAAACAGTGGCTTCTCTGCCTCTACCACATAGGATTGAGCCGTGTAGAGATAGCCTACCAAACGTTCAAACTTCTCGGCTTTTTCTTTCAGCTTATCCACCATGTCACAATACTGCCAGGCTTTAAAGGCTGTGTTCAGTTCTTCCTCAGTGAATTTGAAGGCTTTAAGTTTACCATAGGAATTGTAAGACTGAATGCTGTCGAGTATGGTAGCCAATGCATCCAGCTCCGTTTTCATTTTGGCGCTATCTTCATCACTCAGCAGCGGAACATTTCTGCACTTCAAACCCTGCACCACAATGGCTTTGGTTTTCACCACCCTTTCGGCTTTGGTTTTGGCTTCGGTAATGATCTTGCTGATGGTTTCAGGCTTTTCCAGCTCTGAAGTGTAATCGGGCAAGCCCAAACAAGTGAATAGTGCTTTGAGGTGTTTAACCGGAATGCCCTGCGGTTGCTTGATATGCTGGAAGGTGAAATAGTCCTCCTCACTCAGACTTAGGACTGTTTCAATATTGGTAGCAGAAAGATTCTTGTTACCTGACCAGTTGATTTCAATATCGCCTTTGTATACTAATGCAGCCAGCACAATAAACTCCAATTGATAATCGATATCATAGTCTTTAGTGTACCATAAATTTTGGTTGGAACCTTGATAGTGTAAATATAAAATGTCAGACTTATTGAGTACAGCACCTTCACCGGCTTCCTTCAATTTCTTTTTGATACTCTCGGCATATTTGCTATTGTCGGTAACAATAGTCTGACCACTCCATAAGCCAAGACCACTGAGTATGGCTTCTCCATTTCTATTGGGCTGTCCTGGATTGGTTATCTTCCTTAAAGCTGCATTGATGGAGCCGGCATAGTTATCTTTAGACAGAGGAAACTGCAAATCGGTAAAAGCAGGATAGTGCGGAAACTTGTCGTTAAATGCCTTATTGAGCAATTTGGCTGCCACGCTGCGGAAGATCATTTCCTTGGTGGAGCCCTCGCCCGGCAGCGGGAATGATTTCAGTGTTTTGCTTTCGCCTTTGTATATTACTTTGGTTTTGTCTGCATACTCTTTATCGAACAATGCAATGGCCTTACGCTGGTATTCTTCAATCTGGCTGCTGAATAATTGCTTTTGATTGGTGGGTGCTGAAGCATATTTAGCCTTGGCAGCACCATACAGACAAATAGTATCCTTAAACTCATCTGACAAACCTGATACATCAAAGTACACTTCATCCGATTCATCATTGCGGTTGATAACGTTAAACAAAGGACAGAAGAAAATGTAGTATTGCTGAATAGGTTCGGTTGTGCTACGTTCATTCGGATTACCAAAGAAAATATAGCCCAAACGGAAACTCTTCTTATCAATCCATTCCAGGGAGTGCTGCCAGATTTTGAACCCAGAACGATACGAGTCCTGTTGAATTTCCAAAATAAATTGCAGAAAGTCGAAATAATACTGGTCGGCCTGGTCGGTATCTTTTTTGATTACCTCATCTGCATAATCACGAATCAATTGAGGGATGTTGATACCACCCTCTGTACGGATATAAAAATCGGCACTAACTGCATCCTGATCCACATATTGACCTGCGGTTGCTGTAACCAGTTGTTTGGCTGTACTATCAATAGCAGCCAATAACAATTCCGGTTCATCCACATTAGGAATCGTAACGCATAGATCTTCTTTCAGGCTATGGGCGCTTGCACCATTACGTTTATCCAAATCATCACAAAGGATGCGGATGGCCAGAGCCTGTACTATGCTCTGAGCAATGTCTTTTCGGTTTGCCCTTGCACCGATGAAGTGGTTGGCTACTCTGCCTGAAATGATATCTACCTTATCCCGAACAATACGGATATCAGGAATGGCCAGCATGGCAGGGTTACTTGCCAAATCAGGCCAATAAGTATCGTAGGTGATTAGTCCGGGGTTATTGGTGGGTACTTCCTTTTCCAGAATTTCTTTAAACTTTTCTGAAAGCACTTTGAGGATTTCCCGCTGGCTTTTGCCATGTTTGATTTTCTCGAAGTAGCTTACATAGTTTGGATGCACCGGGAACAGGTCAATAAACTCGTTCAGGTTGGTATTGATGCCTTCGAACAAGTGAGCAAACTTCAACAGGTGTTCTCTGATTTTGGCCTTTTGGTGCAAGTCTTTTTTGAGCAGACGTTCTTTTACAACAAAGGAGACGTCCTCTTTGGTTATGATCAGATCAGCATACCGATCTTCAATCTTGTTGAGCATGTCTGCCTGGAATTGAAACTCCGGTGAACGATACAGCAACTCCTGAACACCAAACATCAGTTTGAACCGGGAGTTATCGCAAGCTTCTCCGAGTTGACGAAGCAGCATCAAATCATTGTTCAATTCATTTGGTTTACGCCCTTTGAGGTACTCCAGTAACTCATCAATCACAATGAGAAAATGATGCTTCGGAAATTTAGCTTCAAACTCCGCCATCATTTGCTGAATGAGTTCCTTCCAGCTGAAATGTGAGTCATCATCAAACTTGAAGTCTATTCCTTCCTTTTTTAAGTAGCGTTCAATCTGGGCAAAGACAATATCCTTGAGGGGTTTGTCGGTGCCAATTTCAAATCGAAGCACTTTGTATTTTCCTGCTATTGCCTTGAAGTCTTTCTTTACGTCTTCATTCTGCAGCTGCTTCAACAAATCTGCGTTTTCAGCAATGGCTGATACCAGCGACATTAAGTGTGATTTACCTGTACCATAACTACCCACCACCTGAATACCTTTGGTTTCATAAGTGGGTTCCGTTACGAGGTTTTTAATGATGATTTCCCGCAGGTCTTCCTGCATCTTCTTAGAGAAGACAAATGTTTTCACCAGGTTTTCAGCTACCGACAGTTCACCGGCATTTACCAACTTCACCACGGTGGTGATAGGTTCAAATTGTATCAGCTCTTTATATTGCATACTGCAGTTTTTTTAATGGCGTTTCAGTAAAGTCAAGAAAAATGTTGTTTTGTTGAGTTGACCAGTGTAAGCGGTCAGGTATGTCGGATTGATTTTCCCAAATGACGATGAGTGCTGCTGTTTTTGAAAACTCTTTCAGCAATTGAGCTGCGTTTAATTCAAGTGCAGGCTCCAACAGAATACCCAGGTTGTAAACAGCTACCAAATCATTCCCGGTGTTATTGATCTTCGCCTTATGCTTATCCAGCAATTTTTTAGCGTAATCGAATACGTCAATATTGAGGTAGCTGAAATCATCAAGACCATCAATAAATGCAGCCAACTCTTTACCAACATTAATGGAGTGAATCTTCTTTGCATGTAACCATGAAATACAATCCACCAGCTCATCCTGACTGCACATAAGGGTGTACAGCTTATAGCGGTCAGTAGATTGTATTATGTCCTGTATAGAATAGGTGCTCATTACTATCAGCTCTTTCTTTTTTTGTTTTTCGTTTTTAAAACATGGTCTTCTGCAACATGCATTGCCTTTATAGCCACCTTTTCATCCTTAACCTCAGTAAGTCCTAATGAATTAAAAATTTCTGCAATATGTTTTATCAAGTCATCTTTCATTTACTGCTGTCTTTTTAGGCCTGATACATAACGATTGAATATACGCAATATATCGCATATTTTTACTTTACTTGAATATGCCTCAACCATAAAAATTATTTTGACTTAATTTTTGATGGCAAAATTAATAATATTTTGTCTTAACACTCAAATATTAAAACAAAATTATTCATTTCGTCAACAAATGAATTGACCGTATATATTCAAGGCAATGAATTGCTTAATTTTTTCTAAAAAATGAGTTTTTGCAAAACCTGACGGTTTTTATCTATCTGCATGCAGGGACTTTAACTATTGTATTTAAAGTGGGGAAATGAACCTTCAGTTTACTACTTTACTGTCTTACGAAACATAAAACCCCTGATAGCGTACAGGTAATTTTTTCTTCCCCCTTCTTTTTCTATTGTGAGTTTTGTGGTTATACCGTTGGCTTGCTATTATTGTAAAATTTGAAAATTGCAAGGGGTTTTAATTTTTTAAATTAAATCCGTTGATTGGTTCGCAATTCGTAAATTTTATACCAATAGAAAAATGCTTCAGGGTTGGACTTTTTGAGTTTGTTCAACTTGTTATTAAGTGGTTCGTTAATTTGCCAATCTTTTAATTGAAGTGGATTTTCAAACCTGGCAATCTTCTTTGCATCAAGCTGTATCAATGTAGAAAGATAGGCAGCTTTTGAAGCGTGGGCAATTACTTTTTCTATATGATAACTTTCAGAAAAAATAAAAGGGCTGATTCTTCCAA
>JAAYUY010000225.1 GCA_012517435.1 Sphingobacteriales bacterium
CTTTTACTGAAGCGGGAAACAAAAGTAATGGATATCAGGTCGAGTAAACCATTGATAAATCTTTCAAATCCGAATTTGGTATGCCCGTATTTTCTCGGGTGATGTTCGACCACTTTTTCTCCTATTTTTGTAAAGCCTTTCCATTTGGCAATAACCGGAATGTACCGGTGCATTTCTCCGTAAACATCAATATTTTTAACTACTTCCGACTGATAAGCCTTTAATCCGCAGTTAAAATCGTGGAGCTTAATTCCTGAAATTTTCCGGGTTGCCCAATTGAAAAGTTTTGTTGGAATTGTTTTATTCAAAGGGTCATAACGCTTTTTTTTCCATCCCGAAACTATTTCAAATCCCTCTTCAGTAATCATTCTGAAGAGTTCGGGTATTTCATCAGGACTATCCTGAAGGTCAGAATCCATGGTGATCACTACACGTCCTTTGGCCAATGCAAATCCTTCATTCAGAGCTGCAGATTTTCCGTAATTTCTTCTGAATCTGACAGCTTTGACCCTGTTGTTTTGTGTTGCAAGCGATTGAATGACTTCGAAGGATCCGTCTGTGCTTCCGTCATCAATGAATATAATTTCGTAATCATATCCATGTTGGGTTACCACACGCTTTATCCATGCTTCCAGCTCAATCAGGGATTCTTTTTCATTAAATACAGGGATGACAATGCTTAAATCCATGCTTATGCGTTTTCAGGTTCTACGCTAATATCTTTTTTGATGCTCCATGCAATAATCAACGCAATGATGATGCTAATACCCGTAATGGTTCCAAGGCTTTTCCCTGCTTTTGCAGGTGTAAAACTGAAATCTCGTTTTTCGTAAGATTCAAGTATTTCAAGCTTTTTGTCTTCGTCTATCGGATATTTTTCAAAACGCTGTTCCATGCTTTCCATTACGGCCAGTTTTGTTTTTTCAGCATAATTCTTATCAATCACATTAAAAAGCAGTAAGGAAAAAGCAATTGAAATGACAGACAAAATAAACAAAACCCCCAATGAAGATGCAAAGCTGTCTTTAAAGGTTATCATTCCACCATTAATACTCCTGATTTCTCTGATTGCCCTGACGGCCACATAAATCTGCAATGCAAAGAATATCAGTTGAATGAGTGAGTTTAGCAGTAGTTTTTGAAATAGAATGTCGGAGAGGGTATATGAAACCAGGGTACCGACAATAGCAATCAATCCACCGATTATTCCATACTTGATAATAATTCCTGACATGATTGTTTTATTTAAGATTTGTTGAAGGTTCGAAGTTAAAGGTTTTTAAACAATTTTATAGAAACGGGTAATTAAAACTTCTGCCGCAATAAGCATGATGATAAGCCAGATAAGTATCTGCCATAGAGGTTTTCCGTTGTTCTCCTGTTGTATTGATTTTGAAAGTCTGACCTCAGAATCAGGGAGTAAAGAAATATTTTTGGAAAGATATTCTTTAAGTTCTTTTGCAGAATAACAAACAAGATTGCTTTCGGAACGATTGTAGTTGCAGGCAATTAATGATTTATTGTCTGTATTGACTTCATAAAATCCATCATGCGAAAAATTGTTATCCAGTTGAATGATTAAATTATTTCTGACAAGCAATGAAACAGGATTGAATGTCTTTTCCCCATTGCTTACCTTAATTTTTTCATTTAAGGAATTACCGGAAATTTCGGCATAACGGTCTGTTCCTAAAATATAGCTCAATGGGGTTTTATGTGTTCTGAATAATGCCATCTGATACATCAAGGGGACAAAAATGGAATGCCTTGTCAGGTTGCTCCATGACGGATCTAATGATACCGATAATGTGTAGATATTTCCTTTCCCATAATTTGAAAGAGTCAGCAAGGGTTTACCGTTTTCAAATTCAATCAGCGAATATTCGGTATTCAGATAATTTGAACTTCTGGAATAAGCCATTGAAATAGAAGGAAAATCAATATTTCTGGGCTTTTTATCGAAAATTCCGGTGAAAAAAGGATGTTGATCATTGATTCCGGATATTCGGAGACCCGCTGATATTTTGTTTTCAAAAGGTGATATGCCAAAACGTTTAACCGCATTGTGCCAGTTATTATTCAATTCTTTCGGGGGTATCAGCAGCAGCGAACCGCCTTCCATGACGAAGTTGCTCAGCTGTAAAAGAAATTCATCTGAGAGATTTTGTGGCTGATTTAAAATAATCAAATCGTATGGGCTTGTATTCTGAAGATTAACGCTGCCTTCATCAGCATAGGTAAATTCGAAATAATTGTCAGTGGAATAAACGGTTCTGAGAGCGTTATTTCTTTGATTATCAATATCAAGTACCTTTATTTTTTCTTTTACATAATAGCTGAAGAAATAATTGTCATCAAAGCTGACAGGATAATCATCGAGTTCGAGTTTTCCTTTTATCCATCCTTTCTGGTTAACCATAAAAGGAATTTCAAGTGTTTGCTTTTCATTTCCCTGAAGGGTGAAGCTGACTACCTTTTTGAGTCCGTTGAGATTCAGCCTGATAGATTTGTCTTCGATGATTTTATCTCCGGAATTTTTTACCTGAACAAACAATGAAACCATTTGTCCGGGATAAACGTAAGGTGATGAAAACCAGCACGAATCAATGTATAAATTAGAAACAGAGGTTGGAGCAACCGGGAGCAAATAATATTGAACATCCGTGTTGAATACCACCTTTTTAAGGTCGGCAGTTGATTGCTGAAAGTCGGAAATAAGATAAACTATTTTTTGCGGATTTCTTTTGCTTTCAAGATTATTGTTTATTTTTCCCACCACATAACTCAGCTTTTTCATCAAAGGATGAATATTTATTTCATTCAATAACTGCAATGCATCTTCGCGGGTATAAAACAATTGTTCTTTAAAAGAAAATTCATTTGTAACAATTTGAAACTCATCATTCATACCATGGCCTTCGATGATTTTTTTTGCCAGTAGTCTTGCCTGATCGAGCAAAATTCCGTTTGAATTGATATTTTCCATTGATGGAGAATTATCAATATAAATACATACAGTTTTTTTACCTTTCATGCTGAATTTACCCGGAAAATATGGCTGAGCAAAGGCAAAAACAAGAAGGGTAATGATCAGGATACGGATAGCAAGGAGAATTAGATTTTTGATTTTGTTTCTGTTTTGTTTCTCAAGAATAATGCTGCTCAGTAAAGCAGTATTCGAAAAGTAAATTTTTTTAAATCTGCGAAAGCGAAAAAGATGAATAATGATAGGGATTGCAATAAGGCTAAATGCCCAGAGAAAGTTGGGATATAAAAATTTCATGGCCTATTGTTTTGCAAAAAACAAGCAAAAAAAAAAGCTTCCCATAAAGGGAAGCTTTTGTAAACTAAAAAACATATTTATTTTTGAATCTTAAGGTTCAGCTTGATAGTTCCGCTGGCATCATAGCTGGTAATTTCCATTACTTTGAAAATACCATATTTATTTTTTGCAGTTTTGAATAAAACGTGAGATGGAATATAACCGCCTGCCAGGTCAGTCAGGTTGTTAGCCATCTTGAGCTCATTACCGGAAACCTGGTATTTTTGGATAAGACCCTGGGCGGTTAATGCATCCCATTCATTAAGTGTAAGCTGGGCAATGGGTTTAAATCTGGTAGCATTTCTTGTTGTCCAGGTATGTACCTGAAGAGATGAAATTTTACCTGCTTCAGTACCAAAAACATCATCATTATCAGGACTTGCAATAGTGGCAGTATTTGACGTACCATAGAAATAAACCAAATCAATGGTTGATTGTCCTGAAGCTTTTGCTTCAGCCACTTTATAAATCATATTGGTAGAGGTTGCGTAAAAACTACCGACATCAGGGTTGCTTTGTGCGCCAAGGATGACAGCTTCATAATGATTAAGTCCGCTTAAGTCTTTAACAGTAAGAACAAATGTTTTTTTAGCGACCTGGTTATTTTCATCGGTTGCTGTAACCGTAATGGTAATGACATCGTTATCTTTTACGTTTGTTCGAATCGTGTAAGCATAATCTTTGGTAAATGATTTCTTTTCATTGGCTCCCGGGTACCAGGTAGTATCCCATATATCTGTTGAAGAATATTTAACACTGAAGTTCAGACTTTTAATGTCTTTGTTGGTCGAAGCATTTGATGAGGCAACGATATGAAAATTAACTACCTCTCCCTTTGAAACATCGAATGCAGCAGATTGGGGTGGATTAATGGACAGAACCGGTATTTTAGCTGTGGGAACAACAGAAGTATCAGTATTTTTACAATTCGAATAAATGAAACTCATTGAACCGACAATGACAAATGTTGCCGGAGTGCTGATGGCTATTATTCCTGCAATAGCAGCAGCAATTAAATATCTTAGTCTTTTCATAAACTTTACCTTAAAAATTTATCTTAAAGCATTTTGAAACTCAGGTTTGTCCCAGTAATTTCTGAATTCCCTGTCAACTTTAGCTCTTTCTCTGATGGAAGGATCGAGTTTGATGGCACGGGTCAGGCTGGTTGTCATCAGGTCAACATCTTTCATGCGGGCACCTATAATGGCACGTAGATAGAAATCCTGAGCTGTTTTATTATCCACTTTGTCGATAACATCCTTTGCTTTCGGATAATCTTTCTTTAAAACGTAAGCAAGAGATTTGTTGTAGTCGTAACGATTTTCTTCAAATGTCTGAATAGCCATGTCGTATTCGCCTTTTTTGATATAGACAATGGCTTTGTTATTTTTCACATTGGCTCCTGCTTTTGCTGCGAGATCGTACAGATAAAGGGCGGTGTCGTATTGTCCCTTAAACCTGTAGCAAACACCTGCATTTTGAAGGATTTCCTTTTGATTCGGATATTTTTTGTTGAGTGGAGTCAAAATGTCAAGGGCTTTGTCGTAATCGCCTTTACGGATGGCAATCATTGCCAGATTATTTTTTCCAACGAGCTCATCTTCAGGATATTTAGTGGTAAAATAATTATAAAGCTCTTCCTGTTTGGTGATATCATCTGTATTGTATGCCAGATAAAGGACTTCCTGTTTATTGTAGAACTGGTCGAGTTTTCCTTGAGCATATAGCTGACGAAGAACATCCAGATCGCGGATGATTGTTTTTGCAGTGAGCGAAATTTCAGTTTTCCTGAGTTTAGGCATGATGGTCGTAGTGATGTCTTTCCAGTTGCCAAGTTTCTTAATATTGGCTTCTTTTTCATCGAGTGGCAGTTCGGAAGCAATAATTTTCAAAATATCTTCTTTGATAGAGAGTTCACTCTTGCTGATAAGCTCTTTCAGACCTTCCCAGTCTTCATAAGTTTGTCCTCTCTTGTAAAAGTTGGTATCATAAACCTGTTGAAAGTTCATGGTTTTTAAAGTATTGATCATATAGTCATAAGAAACTGAATTTCTGTTTTTAGCAAGAAATTCATTTCTCTGAAGTGGCCCGTCAGGAGAGGCCTGGGAATGTAAGGTCATGCCTTCAACCTGAAAGCCTTCCTTTTTGATAAGGTCAAGAACCGGAGATATAACAAAAGGTAATTTAAAGTCTTTACTTTCGGTCATTCCGGGTTTCAGCACATATTTGTCGCATTCATAGTAAATAGTACCTTTTGCAACAAGTCTTTCAGGAGCGAAACTTCCGGCTATTGACAGATTATCAGTGGGTTGAACCGTCTGAGAGGTGGCGATCAGGCCATCAGAAAGTTTATCTTTCTTAACATCACAGATACACTGATCGAGTTCATCATATTTTGAGTCAATTTTATAAGAACTCAGGATGTAAAGCATGGAAGATTCCATACCGGGTTCATAACGTAGTTTTTCTTTATAGGGAACGGTGGCCCCGGTTATATAAGGAATAACCTGCTTGGCATTGATTTTATTGGCCTCAAGGTCAACTTTTTCCCCTGCCAGTAAAAATGGAGTCATGTAAATACTGTCGGAGTTGTAAATCAACACCGGTTCAAGCTTTAAAATGGCTTTTTTGTGAAAGTATTTCCCTGGAATATATGTATCAAAAAATACATTAATACTGTCGGCATGAACTTCCAATACTTCATCTTCAACCTTAATTTTGACCTGATCAATGTTCTTCTGCATTTTCTTTAACGGATTACATGAAAAGAGAAATGGAAGAATGAGCATCATGCTAACAATCGGGAAAAATTTTCCTTTATTGGCAATACATTTCATATTAGTACGGTTTAGATTAAATTTGTAAACGATTTTAAGATAAATTTTCTGCATGCAAAGTTAATTAATTTTCTCAGAAAAAAAATTTTTATTTGGTTTTTTAACAGTTTAACTCTCTGGCAAAATTAACAAAAATTATTAAAGGAAAAATTAATTTTATGACAAATATTAATCCGATTGTAAAACTTCATGAGGCCAGTGTTTATCAGCAGGATACACTGGTATTGAATCAACTTGACCTGGAATTATTTCCTGCTGAATTTGTTTATCTGATTGGAAAAACAGGCAGTGGAAAGAGTACTTTGCTTAAAACCATATATGGCGATTTATTTTTAGCTGCCGGAGAAGGCGAAGTGGCTGGTTTTGACCTGAAAAAAATCAGCAAGCGACAAATACCTTTTCTCAGACGGAAAATTGGTATAGTGTTTCAGGATTTTCAATTATTGACAGACCGTTCGGTTTTTGAAAACCTGAAGTTTGTCCTGAAAGCTACAGGATGGAAAAGAGATGATTTAATCACCAAAAGAATCAATGAGGTATTGACAAAAGTGGGACTTCAGACGAAGGATTTTAAAATGCCTCACGAATTATCCGGTGGAGAGCAGCAGCGTGTGGCCATTGCACGTGCTTTGCTGAACGACCCGAAAATCATTCTTGCTGATGAGCCGACCGGTAATCTCGACCCGGAACTTTCCTATGAAATTATTGACCTGCTTCACCAACTGGTCAGTGATGGTAACACTGTTTTCATGGCAACGCATAACTATACGCTGATAGAAAGATTTCCTGCACGGGTGGTTAAAATTGATAACGGTAAGATTTTTCAGGTTAACTGATGAATTAAAATTTCTGCACTTTTTTGATTGTCAAATAATTGACTGAGTTCGTTTTTCCTGAATTCTTTATCCTGAATGGCGAAAGGACGATGAAATAATTCCTGAATTGTTGAAATGAATTCCTTCGGACTATCGGCAATATGGCATAAATGCCCGAGTCCTGTTTCTTTTACCATTTTTGAATTCACAATGCAGTGCCTGCCTCTGAAAAGTGCATTTAACAACTTAAGTTTGATTCCTGTTTCCTGAAAAGTGGGTAAAATATTTATCTGTGCATTTTGAATTAAAAGGTAAATATTTTCGGTATCAGGATTGAGCAATTGAATATGTTTGTATGCTTTTACCGATTTAATCAGTTTTCTGGATGGGTTTGACCCGGCAATAATGAATGGAAGTTCTAATTGGCTGAATACCTGATTCACAAGAAATAATGCGGCTTCATTGTTTTCACCAACACCAAGATTCCCATGGTAAAGTATGTAATCACCTCTTCCTTCCTTGCTGATAAGTTCATTGTTGGGATGGAAAACAGGCAGATAAAAGCTGTTTTTTAATTTTATATTTAACAGAATATGGTCGGAAGGGGAAATGGCGGCTATTTTGGTTGCTCCGTTTAACTGCTGTAAATATTTTTTTAAACGGTTGGATTCAAATTTAAAGTAAAACCTTTTCGCCCAGTTTTGTTCCACTTTTGCCAGATGAAGGTAATAAATATGCTCAATATTGTGCATTCGGAGTATCTTGGTACGGTGCTTTAATTCCGGCCGGTTCAGGTAATAGCTGCAATGTATCCCTTCAATGAGAATGGGATAATCGTTACTGACAAGGTTCTGGAGCAGGTTTTTGTTTTTCCGTGTTTCAACGATATAGGGTTTTTTTGAAGTTAAGGGATTAAAAAAGGTTTTCCTTGGGTAATAAAAAACTTCTTCACACAGATTGTTTAAGATTTCAGCTTTATTTCTGCCGTAGTGAAAGGCATGCAGGTGAATTTTTACTCCTTTTTCAGATAAAGCTTTGATTTTGTAAAATACATCGATTACGCCTCCGTAACTTGGTGGATAGGGAATGTCGAATGAAACTATATTAAGATGTAAATCAGAGCTCACTGTATAACTTTAGCAGATTTTGTTCCTCTTTTTGCCAGCAGTATTCCCGTGCAGCATGTAAACTATTTAAACGAAGCTTTTGATAAAATGTTTCGTCTTGCTGTAATTTTTTAACTGCATTTACAATGGCATTTTTCTGCAGATCAACCAGTAATCCGCATTGTAATTGTTCAATTATCATCCTGTATTCCGGAAAATCATTGGAGAGTGAAGGAATTCCTGCATGCATATAATTAAAAAACTTGTTGCTTAATGAAAAATAATAGCTTTTGCTGTAATTTTCAAGTAGATTGTATCCGATAAATGCATTTTTAGTCAGGGGTTTTATTTCTTCAGGCATTAAGTAACCCATAAAAATGACTTTTTGGTCAAGTTTTTTCTCTTCAGCTCTTCTTTTTAATTCATCAAGTATGTCACCTCCTCCGGCAATAATTAACTGTAAGTCAATTTCTTCCATTGCATCAATCAGCACTTCAAGTCCTCTTCCTTTATTGACGGCTCCCTGATACAGAATGTACTGTCCTTTTTGATTCTGATATTCATTCGAAACCGTTTCATCGAGAGATGGAACATTGCGGATGACCTCAAATTTTTTATGATAAACTTTGGATAATTCTTTGGCAAGCGACTGGCTGACCGTATAACAAAGTTTTGATTTTCTGATAAAAATTATCGTCAGGATATGCCATATCATTCTGACTAAATTCCTTTTTTCCAGTTCGGGCACCTCGATGAAGTATTCATGTGCATCAAAGACGAGGATTTTCTTCTTTAGCCAGGCTGCCAGACTGCAGGCAGGGAGGGTATCGCTGTCGTTTGCACAAATGATATCCTGCATGGAAAAAATCAGATAAAAAAACAGCCGGATGTTGAATTCTGCATAGAAAAAAGCTTTTTTTCGAAAAAAACAATGCAGCCTGACATGA
>JAAYUY010000226.1 GCA_012517435.1 Sphingobacteriales bacterium
AAACATGCCTACAAAGAACCGGATAAACTTGCAGAATTTCTCAGGGCAACCAAAAAAAAGATTGTCCCGCTCGGAGGCATCGACCTTATTAACATTGATATGATTAAAGAAATCGGGTTTAATGCCATCGGGCTGCATGGGGCTATCTGGACATTTGAAAACCCCGTAGAAAAATTTTGCAGAATCAGAGACGCTTTTCTTTCATAAACATATATCTTTGCGGCAAAATTTGGGGTGCTCAAAATAACGAGCTGAGATTATACCCATTGAACCTGATCCAGGTAATGCTGGCGTAGGGAAATGGATTTCCAGTTCAATTCAGCACCGGTAATTTTTTCTTAACTTAAAATTGTTGTCGCATGAAAAAATTATTGGTCATTTTGTTTCTGATTTCTTTTGCTTTAATGACTAAAGGACAAATCAAGCTATCGGGAGTGGTACTTGACGCATCAACCGGGCAAGCATTACCCGGTGCAAATATCAGAATTGAAAACAAGTTATCCGGTACTTTCACAGGAAAAGACGGAAGCTTTGAGCTGTTACTTTCTTCCGACAGCCAGGTTACACTGCTGATTTCATTCGTAGGCTACGAAACGCTGGTCAGACAAATTAATCCTGCAAAATCATCAAGATTAAGGTTTGAGCTTCAGCCACTTGCTTATCTTCACGATGAGATCATCATAGAATCCACCCGTTTAGATGAACATTTTTCTGCGGCTGTAGATAACATCAGTAAAATAAAAATCAAGGAAATAAATCTGGGACAGGATATGCCATTCCTGCTTCAGCAGTCTGTGTCGGTAGTGAATACTTCTGATGTGGGTAACGGTATCGGTTATACAGGCATTCGGATTCGCGGAAGCGATATTTCAAGGATAAATGTAACCCTCAACGGAATACCTCTCAATGATGCTGAATCTCATGGAGTCTGGTTTGTAGATATACCTGATCTGGCAGGAAATGTTAATAATATTCAGATACAAAGGGGTGTCAGTACTTCCACAAATGGTGCCGGTTCATTTGGAGCCAACATCAATATTCTGACAGCCGAACTGAAAGAAAAGCCCTATGCGGAATATGCCATATCGGCAGGCTCTTTCAATACCCTGAAAAACACTTTTTCAGCCGGAACAGGACTTATTTCGGATGCCTTTACTTTCGATTTCAAACTTTCAAAACAACATACAGATGGTTTTATCGACAGAGCTTTTGCCGACCTTCAGTCTGTGTTTACCACGGGAGCATGGTACTCAAAAAATTCCATCCTGCGGTTTACCTTTATCAGTGGTGACGAGAGAACTTATCAGGCGTGGAATGGAGTACCAAAAGTCAGGTTACTTAACGATACTGCCGGCATGAAAAGATACCTCGACCACTGGCTGATTTCTGAAAAAGAATATGAAAATCTGATTAATTCCGATCCAAGGACTTACAATATTTATACTTACAAAAACGAAACTGACAATTATAAGCAACAGCATTACCAACTCCATTATTCGAGAAAATTTCAGGAAAAAACCCATTTCAACGCTGCCTTTCATTATACCAGAGGCATGGGTTATTATGAGCAATTCAAGGAAGGACAAAAGTTTTCAAAATATGGCCTTCCTGACCCCGTAATCGGAAATGATACCATCAGCAAAACTGATTTGATACGTCAGAAATGGCTGGACAATCATTTCTTCGGGCTGGTGTGGTCAGTCTCGGTGAATAACAGACTAAGTACATGGATGATAGGTGGTTCGGCCAATGACTATCTGGGCGATCATTACGGGAACATCATCTGGGCAGAACAGGCTCAGACCGTTCCAAAAGATTATCAGTGGTATCTCAACACGGGTGATAAAAAAGAAGCAGCCATCTTTGGGAAATATTCCGGTTTTTTCAGTGATAAACTAATATTTTATGCCGATTTACAATACCGTTTTATTCATTACAGTATCGATGGCATACATGACGATCTGCGCGACCTTTCGATGGAAAAGTCCTATCATTTTGTCAATCCAAAAACAGGGTTGAGCATCAATATTGATCAGAAAAGCAAGGCATATCTGAGCTTTGGAATGGCAAGCCGTGAACCGTCCAGAAATGAGTTCCGTGATGCAGACGAGCATTACAATCCTTTGCCCGAGCATCTTTACGACCTGGAAACTGGCTATCAGTTTACCTCAGAAAGATTTGCCGTAAAACCTAACCTGTTTTTCATGTATTACAAAAACCAACTGGTTCAAACCGGGAAAATTAATGATGTCGGATCACCGGTGATGACCAATGTTCCCCAAAGCTACCGTACCGGTATAGAGATAACTGCACAGTTTAAATTCAACAAACTAATTGAATATGAATACAGTATAGCAATTTCCTCCAATAAAATCATCAATTTTACCGAATATGTTGACGACTGGGACAATGGCGGGCAACGCACCAATTTCTACAAATCGACAGACATTTCATTCAGCCCGAAAATTGTTTCTTCCGGAACACTAAACTTCACACCTCTGCAGAATCTGAAAGTGATGTTGCTTTCAAAATATGTTGGCCGTCAGTTCATTGACAATACTTCCAATCCTGAAAACAGCCTCGATGCCTATTTTGTTAATGATTTAATTTTCAGCTATCATTTTAAAACCAACAAAGCCATAAGTGGAGATTTTAGTGTGAAAATCAGCAACCTGCTTAATCACGAGTATGAAAGCAACGCCTGGGTTTACCGCTATTATTTTGAGGGTAATTATTATTCCATGGATGGCTATTTTCCGCAAGCCGGACGATTTTATCTCGCTTCCCTGACATTAAAGATTTAGGCATGACTGATAACATGTATATGTAAAGTCAAAGTCTTTGATTTAACTTTGTATGATGAGAATTGCTTTAATCATTGCGTTCCTGCAATGCCTTTCTTATTCCTATTCAGGTGTTTACAAGCCTGAAGGCAATTTGTTTTGTATCATTATCGGGATCAATGAATACCCTTATCCCTTTCCTGTATTGGAAGGATGTGTGTCAGATGCTATCACAATAAAATCGAAGCTAAACAGGTTCTTTACTCCTGCAAATTTGTAAACCGCAGCAAAAAAATCCGGCTTTGAAAAACATACAGGCATGTATAACCTCAGACATATTTTAGCACTCCCAGTCTTTAACTATGGGTTGACTTGCTTCAACTCCAATCCATGATGGGTCACGAATGATGTAAACCATTGAAATTTACACATATAACCACAAAAGATATGGAAAAAATAATTAGTCCTTTATATCATTTGGCAGTTTGAAAAATATTATTAATTTTGCCATCAGAATTTTAATTAAAAATAATTTTTATGGCTAATACGTATTCAAGTAAAGTAAAAATATGCGAAATATTGCGTATATTCAAACATTGTAAGCAAGGGTAAAAAAAAGAAAATATATATTATATTCGCGAACTAAATGACTTAGACCAAAAACAAAAACTAATTATGACACCTCAACCAAACATAAAACGTTTCCCAACAATACTCAACTCGACACAAAAAGATTTAATTTATGGCCCAACCGCATTTTTTGGTTTTTCTGCCAACTCACAATTGGCACATTTGGCTTTGCCCGATACAAAAGCCACCGCTTCGCAAAAGTCAAAGAGCCAATTATTCATTCCCCACCTGTTGACGTCAATACTATTACTGTTTTTAATAATTAACAGCGTTCAAGCACAACAAAGATTTAGAAGGCATTTCATTATAGCTTATGATATTTCAACCCCTTTTAAAACAGCAGAAAAATCAAATATTAATTATAAAAATACACTTATCAACTTATTTGAAAATACTACCATTACTAATTATAGTGAAGCTAATTTGACTAATCTTATAAACGAAAGGGAAAATAGACTAACTTTTTTTGACCCAGATAAAGACGAGATTTCATTCTTTCATTTTGCTATTGCTCTTAGTGAATTTAGCCGACTAAGATGGACAGAGAAAAATTATGATTCAAAAGGAGTTATAGCTGAATTTTGCAGAATATTTCTAAAAGACAAACAACTTTATTGGTCAGACTTCTATTCAAGCAAAAAGGAAACAGTCGCAGATTATATTAATAAAGCATTTTCAATTACACCTACTCCATCAGATTTTGGAGCTGGAGTATCATTGTCTAACTATGTTTATCCGATTGTGTTATCAAAAGTTGACACATCAAAGTTTGCGGAAGAATACATACTAATTATTTTAAGTGACTTTTTAACAGGATCCATGCATGGCAATAAAATGGACTTTAACAGAATTAGAGACATTTATAGATACTCATATGATAGAGTACTACCAGAAAATTCCGCACCGAATTTGATAAAATCGTTTACAGACAAGTTATCAGCAGCTTATTATAAGATAGATTATTTTGAATTAACTTTTAACAAGACAATAACACAGAAACCAATTAGCATTATTGGATACAAAGTAAAACCAAAAGCTGGCAATTACAACCCTGAAAATGTTGCAATTTTTATTGATTCTGATATTGAATTAGTGCAAAGAGGATATAGGAGTAGAAAATTTAGAATACCCGAAAGCTATTTACGGTTTACGCATAATGATAATTTGAAACCTGTTGAGGTCTCATTAATAATAAGCATTCCTTATAATGATTTATCAAAAGTTTTATTCTCGGGGACAATTGCCAAATTAAACTCTGAAAATAAATGGATTTCAAAATACACTTCGGATGATGATTTAATGACATTAAACAAGTCAAAAAGTTTGTATTTTATTCCATCGCTTAAAGTGAAACTGGCCCCAATCATTAACAAAAGAGATTTTGAATTTATAAAGTTTGAATATAAAGTAAATACTTCTTATTTAATGCCTGATGCTAGTCCTTTGAATTTTATCTATACTGCGGAACGACTTATAAACAAGGAAAATGTTATTTTTAAAACTAAAACAACAATAATTATTATGTATTATGTAATTCCGATAATCTTGTTGTTGCTAATTATTATTTATTTGGTGGTAATTGGCAAACCTAAGCAAATCAAGTTGACAGTAAATGGCTACTTAGATTCCTTTGAAACAATAAACTTTAGGAGGTACGGTAAACTTCTTACTCCTTACAAACATTGGGATGCTCAATCAGATAGTATTATTGTTGAAGGACTTGTTATATATAAATCAAACAACTATTTGTTTAACTGGAAATCGGAAATATATTTCAATATAGAGGACGAAAAAATTCCAGAAGGCTTTGATTTATTCTTAAAGCCGAATTTTAACACCACTAAAGAATTCTATAAAGGGAATCTGATGCCATTAAAAGCAGATAAAAATAACAAATTGAATTTTGTAATTTGCTTAAGACAGAATGATATTAATATAAAATTGACAGAACCACAACTAATAGAATTCACAATATCAGCTTTAATAAGAGAAACAAGACTACTATTCATTAAATCTGAGATAAGAGAAACAATTGAATATAAATTTCATATCGGTAATGATTTAGGTGATTTATGGGTTTCTTTTGATCCAGGCACAACCGGATCATGTGTGGCAATAGGCAATCATGCTGAAAATATATCAGTCTGTATTGATAGTTACAACCAAAAGATAATTGATTCAAAGTTAAACTTCTTTATATCTGAAAATTTTGTAAATAATAATGGCGAAATACCTGAAAAACTTTATGAATATGGAACAAAAGCTAATACAAAATTTGGTTCAAATGGGGTAGTTTCATATCAGTCAATAAAAAAACTTCTTGGCTTTAAGGATATTAAGGAAATTACTTTCAAAAACAACCAAACATTAAAGCTTACTGGCAAAGAATTATCCTCATTACTTGTCAAAGGATTATACAAGGAACTTACTTTCTTCATTAACAGATTGAACAATCCAGAATTTTTACATAATGGCGTTTTCAACCCTCAAAGAGCAGTAATTACCATTCCGAATAATTTTACTCTTAGCAAGATTCAAGACATGATTGATTGCCTTGGTTACTTGAAACAATTCAAGGAAGTACGTTATGTATATGAAGCGGAAGCTATTTTATTTTATTATTTAAGTAATTACAGTCGCTTTAATAATGGTGATAATCATTTTAAAGATGAAAATATTTTAGTTTTTGACATGGGTGGAGCAACCATCAATGCTACAATTGTTAGTGCATCAAAGATTGAAGAAAAACAAAAACCCGTTTATTATATTGATTTTTTAGGAAAAATCGGATACGGTATTGGGGGTGACACAATAGATTATTGCATTCTCAAATTCATAAAGAAGTTCGCAAATGAATATCCACAATTGAATACAATAAATTTTAATACAGAAAATAAAAAGGATTTAGTTGAAGCTGCCAGATCAATAAAATTACAAATTGTAGATTATTATGAAAAAGGATATGATACTCTAATAACTACACGGCAGTTAAATGATTTTTTAAAACCAGTACTTGGCGTTTCAATAGAATTCTCTGAAGAAAGCAAATTTTACGAAAACTTCAAAAAGGACTCGAAAGGAAAGTATAAGATTTTCAGCCATCCTGTTTTTATTGATTTGATTTATAATAATGTAAAGGATGCGGTTAATGAGGTAATTGATTTATCTGACAATTGCAAAATTGACAAAGTTATTTTTTCGGGTAGAAGTACGTTTTTCCCTAATATAAAAGAAACCGTTGAAAAGCAACTTAAATCAAAAAATAGTACCCCAGTTAAAATAACACTTGCAATTGAAGAATCAAAAACGGCTGTTGCCCATGGTGCATGTTGGTATGGAATTAACAAGAATTCTATTCGCCTGAATAACCTTAAAACCAACGCTTCATTTGGGATAAAACAAACATTAACAGCAGATACTACTAATGTTGAATTTATTGAGTTAATTCAAATGGGCTGTCAATTCGATTCAAACAATTCAGGAATTGACAAAGTTACTGGTGAGAAAAAGTTATCTGCAAATTTCGCTTTTGATGGTGGTAAGGTCAATTTTTATCAAGTAATGGGAAAAAATGCCAATCAAATATTAGCTCAAAATCAAAAGCATAAGTTTTCGAAAATTGCAAGTATCAGAATTCCTCTGGAAATTGAAGCTGTTCGAATGATTGTTAAAGAGGATGACGATGTTGAATGCAAAGTAAAACTTGTAAATAACAGGGTTTTAGAAGAAAAAGGAGTTGTTTCTGATCAGGAAATTGCGGATGCGAATGAGGAGCATTACACTTGGATAATTAATTAATTTTTAACTTTGAAAAAAATATGAATATGAGATACTTCGCGTTAACCACCGTTTTTATTTTGACAGCCATTTTTTCGATGGCTCAGAACTTCATCAAGTTTTCAGAAGCTACTGAAATTAATGGTCGTAAATTTTTTAAAGGAGAAATTTATCAGCAAATTGCCGATAAGAAAATTTTATTTGGAAAAGATACTATTGACCTTGGAAAAACGAAAACCGAAAAAGTTACGGTTGAAAATCTATCTCAAATATCTGATAAGTTAAACTTCGTCAAAAATTTAGATAGTCAGTACCAAATAAACGTAACAAAATTCATAAATGATAAGGACACGATAAAGTTAGTCAAAGCAGACAATAATATTATTAATTTTTTAAAAAAAGGTAATGCATTAATAGACATTAAAGAATGTGGTTCGCCTTTCAGACTTATCATTCCAGGTTACCCAAGCATTGTATTTTATGAAAGTGAAATCCCCAAACCTGTAGTTGAAGAACCTACAAATACACCAGTAGATGAAGTTGTAGAAGATGAGGGTTTATTTAGTGGATTGTCATGGTGGCAATATTTAATTGGTGGTGTTCTAATATTGATAATAATATTCTTTCTTTATAAAATAATCAGACGATTTATTAATAAACGTGGAAAATATCCTATTTATGAAAAATATAATGGTGGAGAACTAAATGAGTTTGCTGAAAAAATGGGAATAACTAGAAGTAAATTAATTAAGTATAATTCTGATTTATTGGGCGATTATGAAAATTTAAATCGAAAAGAAAAGGATAAACTAAAAAATAATTTAAGAGGTAAAAATCTTATTATTGGCTATTCTAGTGTTTATTCTGAACCAAGTAAACCATACGCAGAAGATGAACCATTCAATCAAAAGCCACAAACAGTGACTGAAACATATCAGCAATCTCAAAATACAAATGAGCTTTCATCACAAATCCAGAGAATGGAAAACCGAATTCTCAATAAAATAGAGTCTTTGGCATCAAATAAAGAAGCCTCTCAAAAAATAGAGAATCTGCAAAAAGAGATTGAATCATTCAAAGGGAAAATTACATTATTGAATAAAGATATAGAACAAGGTAATCAAAAAATGAATGAACTAAATAGTGAATTAACTCAATTACAAAAAAAGAAACAGGAAATTGAAAGTGAATATCAAAAATATTCAGAAAAAGTAATTTTTGTTGACTACCTCGAACCTTTTGCAAGAGCAACTTATGATTATTACAACTTTTGCCAAAAAGGATATATTAAGGCTCTTGAGTATTTTCAAAAATTAAATCATTCTGATTCGGAATTAGTATCGATAGTCTCACAACTCCTTGTTAAATTCAATTCAAACATTCCCAATAAAACTAATCATTGGGTTGGTGTAATCAACGAAATAAAAGATAGCAAGGCAACAGCAAATATTGACTTGATACAAAGTTTAAAACAAATACCAAACAACGAAGAAAAAAGTAAAGAATTTAAACGGATACTTCTTAAAGAGGTTTTTGAAAAATATTCAAGTAGTATTTTTATACTTACAGAAGAATTTAGCAATCTCTCCAAATTCACGAATAACAGTTCATCTGTTGTAAAAGATTTTGAACAATTCTTTACAATTTTTAAATCAGAACTTCATGGCAAGTCAAAAGCAATTGGGCTTGATTTAAACTATGTGCCATTATTTGAGCATTATGAAAAATATGCAGCATTTACCAAATTAGCAAATCAAACGTGCAGTTTGCCATATAAAAATATAAAGAACATCCCTAAAGATTCTGTTCTGGAAATTATTAACTATGGGTTTGGCAATGAAGAAACTAATGTAATTTTAGCATAATTATGGAAGAACTTTTTAAAGCTTTCGGTAAATATTTCAAAGAGGCAGAATTCAACAGCTTTGAATTCTGGATATACCCAATAGGTACTATTTTGTTAATATGGTTACTCACTACAATCGGATTAAAAATAATTCCGAAAGGAAAAAGTAAACTAAAAACAGTTTTTCGCATCCATAGTTTTTGGGTATGTTCAGCATTAATTGTTGCAACTATAATAATTTCATTAATATGCTACTGGTGGGCAACAAACTACTTTTCAAAAAATCCTTTACAATTATCTTTGCTTATAAGTTTATTCCTATCATTACTTATACCTATCATTGCCTTACTGAATTTACGAAGTTTTTATACAACTGATGATTTAAAGGAAGTTGTTGACCAGCCCAAAACACCAATGCAGGCTGAAACCATTATAACATTTGCAAAAAAAGCATACCGCAAAAAGAAACTCTGCTTTATTTTATTATTGACTGGTTTCTTGTTTTTACTCTTTTCATTAAATATTGGAAAAAACCTAATTTCAATTGTTTTTGATAATTCCGGTAGCATGGAAAGTAAAAACGCTATTGAAGCACTTTCAGAAACCTTTGATAATTTGGGCAATAATAATGAAATCCTTTTAACTACATTAGAAGGTTTGGGTGAATTTTCATCTGGTGGCAAGAATACAATAAATGAGATTTTTGCAATAAAAAATTATTCTCAATTACAAGCAGGTAATGTGATTTATTATGCTGACCCTATTTCTGCCAAAGACGGATTAAATCAAATAACCAACCAGGTTTGGGGTTCACCAATTTGTGAATCAATATGGAAATCATATCTTTATGCAAAAAGCACTCTTGCAAATAACAGTTACAAAAATAAAGTTTTAATAGTTATTACTGATGGCGATGATAATGTCGGCAATTCGATCCCCTCAAGTAAATTCTTCTTTGACGATGAAGAATTTGCAGGTTATTACAGTCCTGATAAAACATTCATTATTGACTATTCTGACGGTGCAATAAATCCCTTTTTACAGAAATTTCAGGATGCAGGTTGTGAAACTTTTATTGTTACAAATACAAAACAGGACTATCTTGATGCTTTGGATGCAACGCTGAATTCTTTTAAAAATAATTGGTATTTAGTTATTTGGGTAATAATTATTACCTCAATTTTGACTTTAATTGCCCTTTTAATTGAACCTAAAAAAATTGTATAATATGAAACGACTTTTATACCTCTTACTTCTGTTTATTGTAACTTTTCAAGCAAATGCACAAGAAAACGTTTTTATTTTAGTTGATGTTTCAAAATCTGTTAAACAGAATGATTTGCTAAACGCAAAACAATTAGTTAAAGATATTTTAATGGGGAATCCTATTGATTCAAGTGTTTTTATTACTGATGGTAATGTCCAGCCGTCAATGCTTAGGGCTGGCAGCAAGATTATGATAATGCCACTTGGTGAAAGAACAACCGTAATGAACTATATTCCAAATATTGTTGATGTCAATAATCAGGCTGAAATAATAAGTTTCATTGAACAGAACTTTCCAATTACCCCAAGAGATAATTGGACTTATATTTCCCTTGCAAAAGCAAGAATGGCAGAGATAGCAAAGAAGAAAAATATTAATAATTATAAACTTATTTTTGTCTCAGATAATATTTCAGATGATTTTGGGGGCCGTCCAAATTACAGTGCTTATGAGCAACAATTAGTTGATGGTTATAATACTCAAAGTAATCCTGTAAGAGAAGAACCAGGGATAAGAATAAAACTTATTTCGAGAGATGCATTCTCTGTATTTATCCAAAAAATTGATGTTTCTGGTTATACTCCTCCGAATATTGGTGGTTCGCAATGCATTGATTCAATTTCTGCTCCTTTGAAGATTGAACTAATAACTTTTAAAGGAGGCACAATTTCAAAACCTATAATTTTCAAGGAAAATAAAATATCTATTAGTTGGTTCTGTAAAAATGCACCTAAGAATGCTGAATATAAAATTAGAGTTAGCCCAATTAATATATCAGGTGAGAAAATGCAAACCTTCACAGCAACAGGCAATAGTTACAATGTTTCTAATCTTTCTAATGGAAAATGGAAAATTACAGTTTCATCTGCATCGCCCAATTTTTATGCATCTTCTGCAACTACAACCATTGAAATAAATTCTGGCGGTTCTTATTGGTTCTTGTGGCTATTATTGATAGCAGCTCTCGGTGGCGGTGGTTATTGGTACTGGAAGAAAACACAAGATGATAAAATAAAGAAACTTAACTCGATGTCAAATAATGACAGTTTTTCAAGTGGTACATCATTAAATACTAACTCTGATAATTCAGGATATTTTTAAAATTATGGAAAATATATTTTTCAGCTCGGTTTACAGCAATTTTGAGCAAACTTTAATTAGTTTGCTAATATTTTTTGCTTTAAGTGGCATTATAATTTATGTCATTTATTTTGTGCTTTCCAAGCTTTTATTCAAAAAAAGTGAGCAACGAAAGGAAATTTCATTGAGATTAACTTTTCTTTGGACTTTGTTTGTTTTCTTTATTTTATACAATACCTACATTTCCATTTTTCTCTTCAGGGTAGGTATTGATAATTTGAACTTTGCTTCAGGCTTATTATATCTTGGGTTGTTACCTCAGATATTTATTTATGTGGCATTTATAATTTTCTTTTTTATCAAACGCCATACTTTGAAAAAAATCATTAATGTAAACTCTTTAAATTAAATATTATGGCAACTCCAACTTTGATAATAGGTATTGGGACAAGCGGTTTATATACTTTAGAGCATGTTCAACGTTTCTATTATGAGACATATAAGAAAAATAAACCAGAGCATGTCGAATATCTTTATATCGAGACAAATAAAGATAATCAAGTAGGTGTAACCCCATTGCCTAATGAAATAAAAAGAGTATATGTGAGCTTAGGTGAAATGGAAAAAATGGTTACCAATCTCAAAAAAGAAGGTTGCGGTGATTGGTTGCCACCATCAAATCAACTTGTTAATGCTGGTTTAGGTGCAGGAGGCATTCGTTCTTGCGGTCGTTTAGCTCTTTGGGGCTGTAACTCCCAAGGAGATAATTTTAGAAATGTTGTTGATGCTATTAACAATGCTTATGGTAGAATAGCATCTCATATGATTAAAGGTGCAGAGAAGTCAAAGCCTACCATTTTTATTACTGGTTCATTTACAGGTGGCACTGGGTCTGGAATTTTTATTGATATGGCCTATCTTATACGCCATTTGATTAAAGATATTAAAGAATTATTTGGTTTATTCTTATTGCCTAATAAACCATCATCAATTAGGGGCTTTGAGGTTCTATATGCTAATAGTTATGGTGCATTAAGAGATTTAGAACATTTTAACAAAGTAGAATCTGTTTATAAAGAAAAATGGCCCAATGGGGTATCAACAGAATTTGTTGTTCCACCATATGAATTAGTTCAATTTATAAGTCAGGATTATTATGATGGAAGTCCTGCTATGAGTAATTTAGGTGCATTGTATAAAATGGCAGGGCTTTATTTGTTTCTAAATATTGCAGGTGTCAAAGAAAAACGTATGGAACGTTTTGTAGATGCAAAATCTGCTGGACATATTGACAAATATGGCACATTTGGACTTTCTGCAATTCAATTTCCTAAAGATCAGATTCAAGAATATGTTGCTTCCAAATTAAGTATTGATTTAATTAATAGATGGACTGATTCAGCACAATACTTTTCAAATAATGAGAAGAAACAAATAAATAAAGCTGTTATTTTTCAACAAACAAATAAGTTGTTTGACGAATTTTTAGTTAATGCTTTTAAGACATTAAATAGTATCGGAGGTAAAGACTTGATAATAGAAATTGAACGAGAATCACTTAAAATTAACTCTAAAAACATCAAAGGGCACCCTGTCGATTATATATCAAAGATGTTTACCAGTTTTTCGGATAGCAATTATTATAGTTTAGTCAAAAACAATATTCAAACTGCAATTGATTTATTAATAGATGATATTCATGATTTAGTAGTTAATAAACTAGATGAAACAGAGAACCTTTATTTTACAAAATATATTCTTGAATCTATTACTCAGTCTATTGATAAAACTCTGGAATATTGGAAACAAATGGGTTTGTCTTCTAGATCCGATATCTGGGAAAATATTTTGAGAGATTTGTGTAATAATACTCAAAAGAAAACATACAAAATTGTTTTAGAACAAGATGCTGTTTTGAAAGATCGATTATTAACTGCATTTGAAATCATGAAAATGCACTTGTTAATTAAAGGATTAGTTGATATATCGCGCAATATATCAAAAGATGATATTCCTCTAAAATCTTCTGTCTCAAATAAAGAACTGCCAAAAATAAAAACAATTGATAGCTTTATTACATTACTTTCACAAGTTTCTGGCAAATTAGATACACAAGAAAATATTTTCACGTTTGAAAAAAGGATAAGAAATATCGAGCAAGATGTTAATGATGAGACACTTCCAATCTTAAGAATTTATCCATCAGGTTCTTTTTTTAATGAAACAGAGAATGCAAAACGTATCTATATACAAAAGACAAACAATAGTGCACGGACAAAAGATGAAGTAATCAAAGCTACAACATTGTGGGATTATCTTATTAAATCATCCAAGGCTCGCTTTTTTGATGAGATTTATAAAGACTGTTTGAATTCATATCGAAGCAATATCGATATGGAAGATTGCGTACCAGATTTTGATGTTTCAAAATTTATCATAGACAACCCTGAAGCTGGTATTCGTATCGCAAAAAGAGCATTATCTCCTTTCATTTCCATTGACAAAATATTATCTCCATCAGCATATTTGCCTAAATTTATTGCTGGTGGTGATAATGGTTCTATTAAGGAGGTTATTAAAGTATTCAAATCAAATAACTTTAATGACTTTGGCGAATCAACCGATAGAATGTTAGAACTAACTGACATGAAGAATATTTTCATATTCTATGATGAAAAAGGTGGTTTTAATCTATTAAGTGATCTAAGTTATATTGAACAAATGAAAAATGTTTATGAAAATCCTCCATCTTCTGAAACAAAGACTGTTGAAAGATGGAAGAATGAACGCAATGCATATAATTATTAACTTCAAAACATCGATATTATGCTTTTAGGTGTTACTGAAACAATTCAGGAAAACAATAGGGTTTCTGTTTTAAAGAAGATTAGAATAATTACGATATTGTTTATTGTGTCAATTTTATTGCCATTTCTTATTTACCTATTTTTTAATTTAGGTTTAATAACAGGAAAACCAGCATTTAATTCCGATATTCAAGAACCTGTTGCTAAGGTTGTAACATCAACAGGCGTAGGCACTGCATTTTTAATAAGTCCAACAATCTTATTAACTGCAAGACACGTTGTCGAAAATAATAAAGTCGGTGATGAAGTCGAATTATTTTTTGAACAATCAAAAAGTAAATTGAATGTAAAAGCTAAAATTAAGTATATCTCTCCTTCAAGTGTTCAACCAATAAATGGTCAGGTGCCAATGGACTATTTTTTAACAGATATTGCTGTTTTAGAAGCAGCAGAAATTACAGAAATAGAACCTTTACAATTAGGAGAATCGGATGCAGTTAATAATCTTGATGAAGTAATTTTAATCGGCTATCCAAATGGCGACTATTCAATAAGCAAAGGGAATATTAACAGTGACAAATTTCAGGGTTTTAATTTATTCAAACTCGATGCGACTTCAAATCCAGGGAATAGTGGTGGACCTTGTATTTTGAAAAATGACAACACAGTAATAGGAATTTTAGTTGGTGGTAGTGGTCCTCAATATCAGGGTGAGAATATTGCATTAAAAATTGATGATGTAAAAAGAATACTTGACAATGCAAAAATTAGTTATTAATTCCAACCCACACAGCCAGGCGCAATGGCAGATCGCACTATCCAACGCTACAACCAATCCCGATGACTATCGGGATGCCAAAGAGTGGGCATGTCCGACCCCAGAAGAAAAATTATTAATCGCCTCCCCTTTAGAGAATAAAAATACCCTTCCACACAAGCTGACACAAGATTAAAAAGCAACTTAACAATGACACAGAAACTGAATATTGACAATGGCTTACAAGACTGGAAAGAAGAACACCAAGCGGTAACAGGCGGTATATTTTATTGCCGAGATAGTGGGGATTTCTGCGTTTCTACATCTAATAAACTTTCGTATGACATGACAGATTTGTGCTTTGAAACCTGTCTGCCGACAGGCAGGTCGGCAAAATAAACATACCGCCAAACCGTCAGTTTTGGCCAAAGCAAATAAACCGGAGAAATAAGCGTGAAATAACTTAAAAAATCCCGTTTCTTGGGCATTAAAAATAATTTTGTCTCTATAAATCGGGAAAATTTTCCTGTAAATTCATTTTTTTCAGTTTTTAATAACAGGGATTTATCCCAAACACAATATTGCTTTAACACTGACGTTTGCGTAAATATAATGAAAAAGCATACAGCAACCTTCATATTTTTTGCATTTTCTTTTTACTTGGTATCTGGGCAAACTTCTTTTTTTGACCGGCTTGCCGACTCTGCCCTGGTTTTAACTCACCAGAAAGTAAAATATGACCCTTCTTATTTTCAGATAAAATATCCGGACGGAGACATCCCTGCTGACAGGGGAGTCTGCACAGACGTAATCATCCGTGCCTACCGCAAACTCGGTATTGACCTGCAAAAAGAAGTACATCAGGACATGGTGGCAAACTTTGAAAAATATCCTGAAAATTGGGGATTGACAAAACCAGACAAAAATATTGACCATAGAAGAGTGCCTAACCTGATGACTTTTTTTTCAAGAAAAGGAATTGAAAAGGAAATTTCACAAGACCCGAAAGACTATCTGCCGGGAGATATTGTTTGTTGGGATTTAGGCGGAGGCATTACACATATCGGGCTGGTATCGAAGGTAAAATCAACCGATGGACGCAGATATTTAATCATCCATAACATAGGAAACGGACAAGTGATTGAAGATTGTCTTTTTAGCTTTAAAATCATCGGGCATTACCGTTATAAAAAATAATCCCTATCACTGAAGCAGAAAACTTATGGCTTTTCCAATGAAATCAAACTTTTTACGGCCCGGATAGCTTTATCAGTTCTTTCCTGCTCTTTCCCGCTGATCTCAATAAAATTAAACTTCCTTGACGACAACTCTTTTCTGAACCATTGATAAAAAAAGTCGCCCAATCCGGGATGCTCACGCAAGGGATCATAAATCCAGGGAATGTCAGGGACACAAAGGAGATAGAGATCGTACTGCCGCTCCATTATTTTAGGTTCCAGCCAGTCCGGGGTTTTTCCGTATTTGTATTCCATCCAGATTTTAATCACAAGTAACTCAGTATCAGCTATCAGTAAATCAGGCCGGTTGAGAATGATGTCGTCCTCCTGCTTCATCTGGGCTATGGCAATCTGCCCGACATCTTCATAAGTATATGGACGGTTGAGTTTTTCGAGGTAAACCCTTGCATATTCTTCGACCAGCGGACAGTTAAAATGTGCTGAAAGCTTCTCCGCCAGAAAGGTTTTCCCTGTTGACTCAGGTCCGGTTACTGCAACACGTATCATGACTGCTGCAATTTAATTTTTTTCTGCCATTCGATTAGTCCATACACAGCCAGTATGGTAAAGAAAAAGTAAAGAAAGCTGAAAACAAACAGATGTTTGTAAATATAAATACCGGTACAGAGCAGGTCGATAACAATCCACAGCCACCAGTTTTCTATCATTTTTCTGGCCATCAGGAAGGTGCCGATAATTCCCCAAACGGTAGTGGTGGCATCAAGATATGGCAGGGAAGCATCTGTATAATGTTCGAAAAACCAACCAGACAAGAAGGTGAAAATAATACCAATGCTCAGTAAGACTATTGATAAGCTAAAAGTGATATGCCTGATAGGTGGAGCAGTGTTTTCTTTTCCCCCCTTCAACCAGAAATAAAAGCCGTAAATTGTCATGACAAAATAAAAAATCTGAAGAATTGCATCCTGATAAAGCCTTGACTGATAAAACACAATGGCAGATAAAACCACATTAATCAAAGCAACCGGCCAGCACCAGATAATTTCCTTTGCAGTCAGAAAGACACCGGCAATACCAGCAATGGCGGCAATTATTTCAAGGTAATTCTCTGATAAATAATCAAAAACAATACTGGTCATTAATCCGATAAATCAGCATTGATTATTTTCATAACAAAAACAGAATGAGGGAGTTCCATAGCTTTACGGATTTCGGTAGTCAAGGCATTCATAACGAGAGAATACTCCCCGAAAATCTGGGTACTCATACCATTGGTAACTACTTTCAAACCTTCATACTGATTGATTTTATCAATAAAGTTTCTGATAGGCGGAATAAAATTACCAGAAAGCGGATAATAGCTGATTTCAACAGAAACTGTCATAACATTTGTTTTAAAAATCAGGCAAAAATAAGCCAAAATGTTGACAAATAAGGGATTACAGAGCAAGAGAAATCACATTTCAGGGGAATTACAAACAATTTATTCTGAAAATGTTAAAAATATATTTGCCGGTGATGTTTTTTTATTACTAATATTGCTACCTTTGAAATAATTTTTTAATGGCTTCCATCATTCAAAATTAGTAAGAATTAATATTCTTTATGAAAGTAAAGCTTTACGGAACAAGGGGTTCGGTCCCTGTATTCAATCCAAAATCAGTGCGTTATGGAGGAAACACCACCTGCCTTCGTATTTACAGCGATCATATCGGTGAAAACTGTGCACTGGTGATTGATGCTGGCAGCGGAATAATTCCAATGGGTGACGAACTGCTCAAAGAAACCAAAGGACAACTGAAAGAAGTAACACTCTTATTTACTCACTGGCATAATGATCATACACTGGGCCTGTTTTTATCGCCTATTACCTTTATAAAAACTGTCAGAATGAAACTTTTAGGTCCTAATGAAAACAATATCGGGCCTAAAGAAATGATGGAGGATATGATGAGGCCACCCTATTTCCCGATTGATGTCAGGGAAGTCAGAAGCAAGTTTGAGTATTTCGACATTATGATGCCTCAGGCTCAGGTACTTCTGCTGAATAAATTTGGGATGACCATTCTTGACCTCGATGTTTACGAAAAAATAGAGCTTAATCACGAAATGGTCGAACTTAACGAAGAGCTTTATCCACTTGATGATTTTCTGGTGATAAAAATGCACCGTGCCAAACACCCCGACAAAACCATCAGTTACCGCTTTGAAGATAAAAAATCAGGTAAAGTATTTGTCTTTCTTACCGATAACGAAAATGAAGACGGATTTTCCGGCCACCTGAAAAAACATGTCATGAATGCCGATCTGCTGATTATTGACGCTCAATATTCCAGAGAAAAATACAATTCATTCACAGTAGGTTTTGGGCACGGAACTCCCGATTATGCCGTCAGGCTTGCTGAATTCTGTAAGGTGAAAAAACTTGGCTTTACCCATCACGACCCCATGTCGGAAGATACTGATATTGATAAAATTCTGCAGGAAGGTATTAACGCCAAAAGTAAGGATTCTCAGCTTGAGATTTTTGCCTGTGCCGACTATCTTGAGGTTGAAGTTTAAGCCACTTAACCCAGCAATAGTTTTTTATACGCTTCTTCGGCTGCCCTTTGCTCGGCTTCTTTCTTTTTGACAGCTACTCCCCTTCCGTATTCTGCCGAATTGACTAAAACAATTGAATTGAAATATTTAACCCCTTTTTTCATCACCTCATTTGTCTCAAACAAAATATCCATGTTTTTTTGTTGAGACAGTTCCAGCAGTCTTCCCTTAAAATTCTTCTCTTCCTCAGCAAGCTCATTTTCAATTATATATGGCCAAATCAGGTGAGACAAAACAATTTTATAGGTTTTCTGATAGCCTTTATCAAGATAAATAGCTCCAATAAGTGCTTCCAGTGCGTTGCCCAGCAGGCGGCTCTCTCCTTCAATTTCATGTTGCAGGCCGGGATTACACTTCAATACTTTATCGATACCTATGTTTTTCGCAATTTTATTCAGGGTTTCGCGTCTGACTATATTTGAGCGGATGACACTTAATTCTCCCTCGCTTTTCTTGGGAAATAAAATAAGGAGATAGTGTGAGATAATAGCACTGATAATACTGTCGCCAAGAAACTCAAGTTTTTCGTTATGCCTGGATTTGGGTTTATACGACTTATGGGTAAGGGCTTCTTCGTATAAATCTATTCTTTTAGTACTAATCCTGAGCTGTTTTTTTAAGAATAAAACAATTTCAGGATTTTGTTTCTTCTTTCCTCTTTTCTGAAAAAGCAGTTGAAAAAAGCTGATAATGGCTAAATCTTTTTAAAAGCAAGACATACATTATGACCGCCAAAACCAAATGTATTGCTGATGGCAACATTGACTTTTCTTTGCTGAGCTTTATTGAGGGTCAGGTTAAGGTCGGGATGGATTTCAGGGTCTCTGTTTTGATTGTTTATGGTAGGAGGAACCATGTCGTGAACAATAGACAATACTGATATGGCTGATTCAATGGCGCCAGCTGCTCCCAGCAAATGACCGTGCATGGATTTGGTAGCACTGATATTCAACTTAAAAGCGTGATCTTTGAAAAGGTCAATGATGGCTTTTGTTTCGCTGAGATCTCCCAGTGGGGTGGCAGTACCATGAACATTCACATAATCAACATCTTCGGGCTGTAATCCGGCATCTTTCAGGCAATTTTGCATCACCAGCCTTGCACCAAGTCCTTCGGGATGGGGGGCAGTCAGATGGTGGGCATCTGCCGAAAATCCGGCTCCAACAATTTCAGCATAAATTTTGGCACCTCTGGCAAGTGCGTGTTCATATTCTTCGAGTATTAAACAAACACCACCTTCTCCCATGACAAAGCCATCACGTGTACTGTCAAAAGGCCTTGAAGCTGTTTTGTACTCCTCATTATTTTCGGATAAAGCTTTCATGGCATTAAAACCACCAATAGCGCCAGGGGTAATGGGTGCTTCAGATCCACCGGTTATAATAAGCTTTTCGCGTCCGTTTCGAATAAAATCGAAGGCACAGCCAATGGCATTTGATGAAGAAGCACAGGCAGACACTGTGGCAAAGTTTACTCCCATAAAACCATATTTCATGGAAATAAGCCCTGCAGCAATATCAGGAATCATTTTGGGGATGAAAAAAGGGCTGAAGCGTGGTGTAAAATCACTCCTGACAAAAGAAGTAATTTCTTCTTCAAAAGTAGTAATACCCCCTATACCGGAAGCCCAGATAACACCGCAATTTTCTTTATCCAGTTCATCAATGTTGAGTTTGGCATCATCAACAGCCTTACCTGTTGCGACAAGGGCATATTGAGCATAAAGGTCCATCCTGCGGGCCTCTTTACGGTCAATATACTCATCTGTTGTGAAATTTTGTACCTGACAGGCAAACTTCGTTTTGAATTTTTCCGTATCAAAACGGTCGATTAAAACAGAAGCACTGACACCATTGATACAATTTTGCCAAAATTCATCGATTTGATGGCCTAATGGGGTTACGAGGCCAATTCCGGTAACAACAACCCTTTTTTTATCCATTGGCAAGCTTTATTTCAGTTGTTCTTCCAAATACTTGACAGCTTGACCCACCGTGCTGATTTTCTCAGCCTGATCATCAGGTATGGAAATATTGAATTCTTTTTCAAGCTCCATGATCAGCTCTACAGTATCCAGCGAGTCGGCACCAAGATCATTGGTAAAACTTGCTTCAGGGGTTACTTCACTTTCATCAACTCCCAGCTTTTCAACGATAATAGCTTTTACTTTTGATTCAATGTCTGTCATATCAATAAATTAATTTGGTTTCTAAAAAAACTGCTTAACTTTTTCTTTTCTCAAAAAAAAATCGTGGCAAAAGTAATACTTTAGTGCTAATAAAAAAATGCCCTTGAAAAAAAAATCTTCCATAAGCCACCCTCAAAACGTAAACCTCCTCTTTGGTATTGTTACCGATTTGAAGGATTACAAGCTCGCTTTTCTATTAAACAACATTCTGAATATCGAAATGGAACGCAAAGAATATGAGTATTCTGAAGAAACATATCAGGAAAAAGTAATATTTTATTTTTCGGCTGACATGAACTTCGAATATTACCTGTTTAAAAACATTTTCAAACCTGATTTTTTCACCAGGAAATTCAAAAATATTAATTTTTTCCTGCTTGCCAAACCTCATTTACCGGTTCAAAAAGATACAGGAATCATCAACCAGCTGACAAAACATGAAAAAATAGTTGCTTGTCTTCAGATACCTGACGAAAAAACTATTCTGGAAGCTATAAAACTCTTACGGATAACCGATTGACATTTCCTTATAAGATGGCAAATCTTCAAGGGGATGATAGGTCGAATCTTTTTCCTTTTTCCAGTAATAATGAATGAGGCCGTTTGTCAATGCCAGAAAAGGAGCCTGAATAACCTGATTATATCTTTCAATCTGAAAAACAGCATGTTGTAATAAATCCTCGTAGGGAGATTTACACTCTACCAGCAAAAGAGGTTTCAATTCGTTGCTATAAACCATAATATCCGTCCTTTTTTTCAAATGATTCAGTCGGGTGCCTCCTTCAATGTTAATTAAATTAATAGGTACAGCCTTTGAGTTTTTCAGGTAATGGACAAAATGCTGTCTGACCCACTCTTCGGGTGTCAATGCCACATATTTTTTTCTGACTACATCGTATATGTTGAGTTTCCCGTTTTTCTCCCGTAAAGAATATTCAAATTTTGGTAGTGATAATTCCAACATTTCATTTATTTTGAGCGCCAGAACTTTATTCAATTTTAGCGTAATGATACTGAATTTTGATAAAATCGCATCCGACATTGGGCATAAAAAATTTTACCCCATATATATATTGACAGGAGAAGAGGCTTATTACATTGATGCAGTCAGCCATCTGATTGAAAACAATGTACTTGCAGAGCACGAAAAAATCTTTAATCAGACCATCGTTTACGGTAAAGATATTAATCCTGCATACATCAAGGAAGCCTGCCTGCGTTTCCCCATGATGGCCGAATACAATGTATTGATAGTGAGGGAAGCTCAGGACTGCAAAAAGCTCATGGACGAAATGCTCCCATATTTTGAACGGCCTAATAAAAGCACCATACTGGTTCTCTGTATCAAATACCAGAAGCTCGACAAAAGGACAAAAGTTTACAAATCCATTGAAAAGAATCCGGATTGCTGTGTGCTTGAAGCTTCAAAAATCAAAGAAAACCTGCTGGTCGAATGGATTGAAAACTATTTGAAAAACAATAACTTTCAGATTACCCGCAGAGCCTCCATCCTGCTGGCTGACTACCTTGGCAACAACCTCAGCACTCTTTCCAACGAACTTGAAAAACTCATCCTGATAAAAAAAGATGTCCGGCAAATCGACCTGCAGGATATTGAAACACACATAGGCATCAGCAAAGAGTATAATGTGTATGAACTTCAGAAGGCATTGGCGACAAAAAATATACAGAAGGTTACACGAATTTACAACTATTTGAAAAACAATTCGAAAGCCGCAGCAATGAATCTAATTACCGGTACCTTGTTCAGTTATTTCTTTAAAGCTTTTGTTTTTGAAAATCCGAAAAAAAATGTCAATACCCTTCATTCTGAAATGGGTATGGAATACTGGCAGGTCAACGAACTTCAGCCGGCCATCCAAAACTATCATGGAAAAATCGACAAGGTGCTGGAAATCATTCGTGAATATGAATTAAAATCAAAAGGAATCAATAGCAGGGAAATACCTGATAGTGAATTGCTTAAGGAAATGATTTTTAAAATACTTGCTGTCTGATGAATGACATAAGAGAATTTGTTCCTGACGACTGGAAAGCCTTGCTGGCAGAAGAATTTAATAGTCCATATTTTCAGAAAATCATTGATTTTCTGGAAGAAGAAAAAAACAATAACCGAACGGTTTATCCTCCCCGTGAAGAAATATTCAGTGCTTTCCGGCTCACGCCTTTTGAAGAGGTAAAGGTAGTCATCATCGGGCAGGATCCATATCATGGCAAAGGGCAGGCTCATGGATTATGTTTCTCAGTCAAAAAGGGAGTGCCTCCGCCCCCAAGCCTGATAAATATTTTCACTGAAATAAAATCAGATTGCGGAATAAGCATATCAGGCCACGGAGAGCTGACTTCATGGGCCAGGCAGGGTGTTTTATTGCTCAATGCGATTCTGACAGTCAGGGAAAATCAGCCGGGTTCTCACCAGAATATTGGGTGGCAACAGTTTACCGACAAAGTCATTTCCCTGATTTCAGAGAAAAAAGAGGGTATTGTGTTTCTGCTTTGGGGAAAATATGCCCAAAGCAAATCGGGGCTGATCGATGAAGGAAAACATTATATTCTGCAGGCTGCTCATCCATCTCCCTATTCCGTCAGAGCCGGCTTTTTCGGGTGCAGGCATTTTTCCAAAACCAATGAGATTCTGAAAAGTCTGAAACGGCAACCCATCAACTGGAGTATCAACTAAGTCTTTGATTAATAAGCGACTAACCTTTCCCTGACTTTTGTCTTTCCATCATTTAACTCCAGAAAATAAAACCCCGGTCTTAAAATACCATTGATTTTAAAAATTTCCCTGTTAAAGGAATTTGCATTTACTTCAGTCGAATATTCATTAATTTTCTTCCCGATCAGGTTATATAAGGTAATGCTCACTGTTGACTTTTCTTTTGAGAAGAAGCTAATGTTCAGGCCATTTTTAAATGGATTGGGATAGATTTTCAGCAATGAAATCGTTTTATCAGAGGGGGTTTGAGAGAGGGAGAGAATTTCGTAAGCCAGTTTATAATCCGGAATACCATAACCCATCAGATGATCAGGAAAAGGATAAAGATGAGCACTTTGCTCGATGGCACGAATAATTTCCATATTATTTTTATTGGGAAAAGCCTGAATCAGACAGGCGGTCAATCCGGTGATGACAGGAGCAGAAAGTGACGTCCCGCTGATGAGTTCCAGTTTATTGTCTTCCAGTGAAGCGGCTACAGTCCCCCAGCCCATGGCAACCACATTAGGTTTGACATCTCCGTCAGCAGAAGGGCCGGTTGAACTGAAAGGAGCATATTCATTCTTCGCATTGACGGCACCTACCGTCAAAATACTATCGGCATCAGCCGGAGCGGTAATATATTTCCATTCCTTGCTTCCCTGATTCCCTGCACTGCTGACCACCACCAGGCCTTTTGAGGCGGCAATGTCGGCTGCACGACTGATTCTGAGGGTATTACCATCAAGCTCGTTGTAGGTATGATTCATGGCCGGATTGTCAAATTCCGAATATCCGAGAGAAGAATTGATAATGTCGGCTCCGGCACTGTCGGCTATTTCGGTAGCACTGATCCATGCTTCCTCTTCAACAGGGTATTCATTAGAGCCATTCTCACTGACAATCAGTATATATTCGGCTTTTGGGGCCGTACCTATCATGAATCCCGGAATATTGGCAGCCATCACACTTAACACATAGGTGCCATGCGTATGGTCTTTAAACACACTATCATCTCCCCTGATCAGATTGACATGCATTTTAACCCTGTTTTCATCAAACATGTTTTTAAAAAGCGAAAGTCTGTCCACTTTCCAGAAGCCGGCATCATTCACGGCAATGACAACTCCCTGCCCCTGAAAACCTTTTTCATGTAGAAAGTCTCCATTCAGCATATTGATTTGTCTGAAAGCATGCCCGTAATTCAGACCGGCTGTTTCTGTATCCGTCACCGGATATGGCAATACATCAACCCGCTCTGAATCTGTGGAGCTAAACACCTTGACTGCTTCAGTAACAAAGGCATATTGCCTGATTTGCCTGATGACAGTAATCGTATCGACCTTGATAGTGGCTGAATTCATCCAGCGTGATGTAAAAAGAATCTGTGCACCTGCCTTACGCAGGCTGTCAAGATAGGCAGGATTTACCGGAAAATCGCTTTCATCAACCGGAATACCAAACCTTATTCTTCTGTCGATTGCCCGCTGGGAAAGAAATTCAAGTGGCCTGTTGACGGAATAAGGTGTGTTTTTCTTATCCTTAAAACTTACACGGTAAATCTTATTACTTCCGGTATTAACCTGTGCTTCAAGGGTGACGGATAATAAAAGGCAAAATGTCAGGATGACAATGGATAAATATTTCATCTACAATCAGTTAAAAATTAAGGAAGTTGTTTTCAAATGGTTTAATGGTATAATTTTTCGGGATCTGAAATTCAGAGCTTTTGAATTTTTCATTTTTAATATCCACAGCTCTCAGTATCAGATTCATGTTAAATCCCATCTGATCGACATTCATTTGTATTTTAAGCGGAAATGCATCCAGCCCTTCATAATTAAAATATCCGGGCACACCGGCACTTTCGAGCCCTTTCATCTTCAGACTTAATTGATCGGTAGCCCAAATATATTGTACTATCTCATTGCCACCTTCATTCATCACAATTTTGTATTTCTCACAATGATAACCTAAAATTTCTTCACTTTCATTCAATTTAATCACTTTTGGGGCTTCCCTGTTTTCAAATTCAGTATTTTTTCCGGCTGCTTTTATCTCCCATGCCGTTTTTTCTTCGTCATTGATAAGATAGGTATCGCCAGATTTGGTTACCAGTATATTGCCTGCCATCATTTCGAGCAGTCCACCTTTAATTCTGATCCTGACATTCTCATCTTTAAAGCTGAAAACATAAGAATCAGGCAAGTACGATTTCATCATCGACATAAAATCACCTTCCACATCCATTTTAAATACAATGGTGCCTTCAAAAATTTTTTTATCACCTGAAAAAGAACTCAGCAATAAAATGATGGGAATCAATAAGATAAATTTTTTCATAAACAGGAAAGATTTTTAATCATCGAAAGTCAAGTTTTATGCCAGTGGAAAAATCCGTTTCAGCCATCACGTCCGACATACTCCTGCCGGATGACCAGCATATAGTAGTCATCTTCAATGGGGAGGTAGCCATGGTCGTAACAGAAATAATATGTCTTACCATTTTTAGTGGTGTAAATATTCGTAAAATACTGAAAATTAAATCCTTTATCAATCAAAACACTTTTGCTTACCCTTGCTTTTCCCTCAGGATTGAGCTCTGCCAGTATCCTTCTGTTTTTCCGGAGAACATGATTGACATTTCTGATAAAATTGGTTTCATCCTTATTCAGGCGGTTATTATAGGTATTCCGGCACTGATCGGAGCAGAATTTTTTGTCAATACGCCCCGTAAAGGTATCTCCACATTCAGGACAAATCTTCTTCATGAAGCAAATTTACAACATTTTGAAAAAGCACAATTATCTGATCGACACCTTATTTATTGACGAAACACAAATCATAAGGCAATGTAAATGACTACTTCGATTTATCCGGAAATGGCGGAATATCAGGAATTTCTTTCGGATTTTTCTTCAGCTCATCCAGAATGACTTCAATGGCTTTATTGAGTTGTTCATCCACACCGGTAAACTCTTTATAAGGATCGTTATCCACATAAATGTCGGGCTCAACACCATGACCTTCAATAATCCATCCCTTTTCGTCATAGGTCGAAAACTCCGGTTTATTCAGAAACATACCATCAATAAAGGGTAAAGTTCCGCGAATACCTACTACTCCACCCCATGTACGTTTTCCGATAAGTTTTCCGATTCCGTATTTTTTAAACTGAAACGGGAAAAGATCACCGTCAGATGCAGAATATTCGTTGATAAGGCAAACCTTAGGTCCTAAATGCATTTCACGCGGAGTGGCTGATTTGATGGTATTTCTGGCCATGTTGGCTCTTGCCATTTCCCTTCTCAGACGTTCAATGATCATGGGAGACACATTGCCGCCCCCATTTCCCCTGTCATCAATAATCAGGGCTTTTTTCGACAGTTGCGGATAAAAATATTTGACAAACTCATTCAAGCCGGCTACTCCCATATCAGGAATATGAATATAGCCAACCTTTCCGCCTGTAGCTTCACTGACCTTACGGATATTGTCCTGCACCCAGTTGAAATAATACAAACCGCTTTCATCATCAGTAGGGACAACGATAACCTTACGGCTGCCTGCCAGTTCGGGTTTGGAATTGACACTCAGCATGACTTCCTTACCGGCAGTGCCAATCAATGCCTGATAAATATTGTCCATTTTGTTGGTAGGCTCCCCGTTGATAGCCGTGATGTAATCCCCTGCCTTGACATTGATTCCAACCTCGGTCAAAGGTGAGCGGAGTTCTTTATCCCAGTTTTGTCCTTCAAGGATTTTTTCAATTTTATAAAAACCTGAGGCATCCTGAGAAATGACAGCACCCAGCAGTCCCATTTTGACTTTATCCACCTGAGGACGGTCGCCTCCTCCCACGTAGGCATGACCCACATTGAGCTCAGCAATCATTTCACCGATAATATAATTCAGGTCATCGCGGTGATTGACATGGGCAACCAGGGGTAAGTATTTGTCATACATACCTTTCCAGTTAACACCATGCATGTTGGGTGCATAGAAAAAGTCTCTCATCTGTCGCCATGCCTCAGCAAACATCTGATTCCATTCCTCATGTTTATTGACCCATATTTTCATTTCAGAAAGGTCGAGCTTGCCTTCTGAAAGATTAAGATTTCCTTTGGGAACATCAATCACATAATAGCTGCCTTCTTTAATCACCAGCATCTTTTTCCCGTCAAAAGAAATTTCATAATTGGATATTTCGCCAAGCTCACTCTCTTTCTGTGTACTCAGGTCAAAAAGCTTCAGTTTTGTTTTTTCGTTGGTAGCACTGCGCATGTAATAAACTTTTCCATCTACACAGGTAATATTGTAATAACTGCCGGCTTTGTCGGGAATAACAAGAATCCTGCTTTGCAATCCATCCAGATCAATTTTCGTCTCGACTGACTTAGCGGCAGGCTTGTCTGCCTTTTTTTCCTTGTTATCCTGTTTGGGGTCAGCCTGAGTCTCTTCCCTGGTGCTGACTACAGGATCTTTATATTCAAATGGTGAAGGAGTATCTTTGGAAAGCGTTACAAAATAAATTCTCGACATGTCGGAATAAGAATGATTCCACTCTGTCCAGGAATATGTCGGGTTAAAATCACGGTCAGAAACAAAAAACAGGTATTTCCCATCATTGCTGAAGGAAGGTTGCCCTGAATTGAACCAGCCGTCAGTAACAGGATATTTTTTTCCGCCTGACAATTCATAGAGGTAAATCACATTTTCATTTTCATATTCCGGACGGGTATAAGCGATCCATTTGCTATCGGGTGACCATGTATATTGATTGAATTCCCAAACCTCGGCTTTGTCCACAACTGTAACCTTTTTTGATTCAATATCAATGTAATACAGTTTCAGCTCTTTATCAGCCCACATCAGTTTTTTACTATCTGGCGACCATTCCAGATGATATTTATAACCAAGGCGGTCGTTGGTCAGCTGAACAGCTTCGCTACCCTCGGCAACATCTTTCACGTAAATTTCAAACTCACCGCTTTTATCAGAAATCCATGCATATTTTTTCCCATCTGGTGACCAGACAGCGTTTTTCTCATGCACTCCTGAGGTTTTGGTCAGGTTATAGGTAATTCCTTTGTCGGCCGGCAATGAGAATATCTCGCCTCTGGCATTGACCAGTACACGCTTCCCATCCGGTGACAGACTTAAGCCATTAATAAACCTGGAGGCATCCACCAGTGTATTTCGTGAATTAACAAAATCATTATTGATAAAAACAGTAACTTTTTCGAGTTTATTTGTCAGTAAATCATATACATAAATATAGCCTCCGTTTTCGAAAACAATAGCATTGTTGCCCAGCGAAGGAAATTTGATGTCATACACATTAAATTCAGTCAGTTGTCTGGTGGTTTTGCTTTCAAGGTCATACACAAAGAGGTTCATCGTTCGGTTCCGGTCTGATAGGAAATAGATTTTATTTCCGTACCACATGGGAAAAACATCCTGAGCTTCATGATTGGTAATATTGGTAGTCGTTTTTGAATTAAAATCAAAAATCCAGATATCATCAGCCATCCCTCCCCTGTAATATTTCCAGGTACGAAACTCTCTGAAAATGCGGTTATAGGCAATTTTGCCTCCATCAGGGGAGTAACTGCACCATCCTCCTCTCGGGAATGGCAATTCTTCAGGCAGATTCCCTTTGGTATTCACCACATACAGACTTCCTGTAAAATCGTTGAAAGTTTTCATGCGTGTCCGGAAAACAATATGCTCATTGTCTTTCCATGTCATAACGATATTATTAGGCCCCATGCGATCCGACAGGTCATCTCTACCCAAAGTAGCCGTGTAAGTCAATCTTTTCGGGACTCCACCCGAAGAAGGCATGAGGTAAACCTCCCTGTTGCCGTCATATTCTCCGGTAAACGCAATGTTTTTTCCGTCAGGGCTGAAACGTGCAAACATCTCATATCCAGGATGATTGGTGAGTTTTTGGGCTGTCCCGCCTGTCCGTGCAACAGTATATAAGTCACCGGCATAGCTAAAAACAATCTGATTGTTGAAAATAGCCGGGAAACGCATCAAACGGGCTTCCTCCTGTGCAGTCAGCTGTAAAAAGCTTACAATTAACAGGCTTAAAACAAGGTAATTTTTCATGGTCAGATGATTTAATATTCTTTTTGATTTGC
>JAAYUY010000227.1 GCA_012517435.1 Sphingobacteriales bacterium
CATAGTGAAGAAATGTCGGAAAAGATATTCATCATACCGGCAAACCGAACCAGGTATTTGTCAGAAATCAGTGAAACGATCAGAAATTATAATGACTGGACAGAAAAACAGGCTGAAATAGCTCATCAGCTTCAGGGAATCCGGAATGCCATTGATCTGGCTAAGAAAGACAAGGATGAAGAGTTATCCGAAAAGCTGGAGAAAATTTATGCTGAAAAAGAACTTGAATTAGATCCCAAATGCAGAAAAATCCTTGAAAACTGGCAGGAAAAAGTAAATTGTTTTCGTCAACCTGAATTTGTTTATAAAGTCAGGGATAAGGAAATTAAAGTTAAGACACATACCAAATCTTTAAGTCACCTGCAGATCCCCAAAATTGCCATGCCGAATTATTTAAGCTGGGGTGATATTTTAAAATGGAGTTTGCGTGAAAATATTCCAGGTGAATTTCCTTATGCAGCAGGTGTTTTTCCGTTCAAGAGGGAAGAAGAAGACCCGACACGTATGTTTGCAGGCGAGGGCGGACCTGAACGCACCAACAAACGCTTTCATTATGTATCGAGAGGTATGCCGGCCAAAAGGCTCTCCACGGCATTCGACAGTGTAACACTTTATGGCCGTGATCCGGATGTCAGGCCTGATATTTATGGAAAAATTGGCAATTCAGGGGTGTCGGTTTCCTGTTTGGACGATGCCAAAAAACTTTATTCCGGATTTAATCTGGCCAATCCCAAAACATCTGTTTCGATGACCATCAACGGTCCGGCACCTGCCATGGTTGGCTTCTTTATGAATACTGCCATCGATCAGCAATGCGAAATCTACATCCGGCAGCAGGGAATCGAAAAAGAAGTTCAGAAAAAAATAGACGAAATTTACAGGAAAAAAGGGACTGTCAGACCGGCTTATCAGGGACAGATTCCCGAAGGAAATGACGGATTGGGGCTGATGTTGCTTGGTGTTACAGGAGATCAGGTGCTTCCCAGGGAAGTTTATGTGAAAATAAAAGCAGAAACCATATCCGTTGTGAGGGGAACCGTTCAGGCAGATATTTTAAAGGAAGATCAGGCACAGAATACCTGCATTTTCTCAACTGATTTTGCCCTCAAAATGATGGGTGATATTCAGGAGTATTTTATTAACAACTGTGTTAGGAATTTTTACTCAGTTTCTATTTCTGGTTATCATATTGCAGAAGCCGGAGCAAATCCCATTACCCAACTGGCTTTTACCCTCGCAAATGGCTTTACCTATGTTGAATATTATCTTTCGAGAGGAATGAATATCAATGATTTTGCTCCGAATCTTTCCTTTTTCTTTTCCAATGGAATTGACCCCGAATATTCAGTGATCGGACGGGTAGCAAGGTTAATCTGGGCAAAGGCGATAAAACTTAAATATGGGGGAGATTCAAGATCGCAAAAGCTTAAATATCATATTCAAACCTCAGGAAGATCGCTTCACGCACAGGAGATTGACTTTAATGATATAAGAACAACCCTGCAGGCAATTTATGCCATTTACGACAATTGTAATTCATTGCATACGAATGCCTATGATGAAGCCATCACAACCCCTACTGAAGAGTCTGTCAGGAGAGCATTGGCCATACAAATGATTATCAATCATGAATTTGGGCTGGCAAAAAATCAGAATCCCAATCAGGGATCATTTATAATCGAATACCTGACCAATATGGTCGAGGAAGCTGTAATGAAGGAATTTGATCGTCTGACAGAGCGCGGAGGTGTTTTAGGTGCTATGGAAAGTATGTATCAACGAAGTAAAATTCAGGAAGAATCACTTTATTATGAGACTTTAAAGCACACGGGAGAATTACCAATAATGGGTGTGAATACATTTCTTTCTTCAAAAGGATCGCCAACGGTCATTCCCGGAGAAGTCATCAGAGCGACAAAGGAAGAGAAAGAATATCAGATATTTATGATTAATCAACTTCATAAGACGTGGGAAAAGGAATCAGTTTTCCAGTTGGAGAATCTGAAAAAAGCTGCCCTGCACAATAAAAACATTTTCGAAGAATTGATGGAGGTAACCAAATATTGTTCAATAGGCCAGATTACGAATGCCTTATTTCAGGTGGGTGGTCAATACAGAAGAAATATGTAATGATTAAGTCATTGAAATTCGGTTTATTGTTATCAGGTCAGTTTTTCGGGAAAAATATTAATGAAATTAGGAATAAATTTCAGGCAGAAAAATATTTATAAAAATGTCAAATTACAAGGTTTTAGTCATTAATCCACGCTCAAGATTTACGAAAATAGCTGTGTATAATAATCATGAGCTCGTTTTTTTAAACAAAATCATGCATCCTGATGAAGAGTTGAATCAGTTTGAAAATATAATTGACCAGTTGGCATACCGGAAGTCAATTATTTTTAAAGAGCTAATGGATGGAGATGTTGATATTAAAAGTATCAATCTTGTCGTTAGCAGAGGTGGATTGATAAAGCCTTTAAGATCTGGTGTTTACGAGATTAATGAAGCTATGTTGTCCGACCTGAAGGATTCACCTTTTGGAATCGATCAGGTAAATCTGGGAGGATTGATTGCAGATCAGATAGCAAAAATGCTTGGCGTAAAGGCTTATACCTCTGATCCTGTGGTGGTCGATGAAATGGATGAGATTGCCAGGATAACCGGTCATCCTGATTTTGAAAGAAAATCGGTTTTTCATGCACTGAATCAGAAAGCAGTTGCCAAACGATATGCGAAATCATTTAATAAAAAGTATGAAGAAATAAATCTGATTGTTGCTCATCTTGGGCTGGGCATTTCGGTAGGTGCACATTCAAAAGGAAGAGTGATAGATGTAACCCAAAGTTTTGACGGGGAAGGACCATTTTCTCCAAAAAGAAGCGGGACGCTTCCTGCAGGTGATCTGGTGAAAATGTGTTTTAGCGGGAAATATACCATGATGGAGATTTTGAAAAAAATATCCGGAAAAGGAGGGATGATGGCACATTTCGGCACTGAAGATATGAAAGAAATAGAACAAAGGGCATTAAACGGAGATCGTCAGGCACGGCTGGTTTATGAAGCTATGGCGTATAATGTGGCCAAATATATTGCCATGATGTATCCGGTTTTGATGGGCGAGGTTGATGCCATCATACTGACGGGTGGTATTGCCAACAGCAAATATTTTACAGAATATATTGTTCAACGGGTACAAAAGCTTGCCCCTGTTCATGTGTATCCGGGAGGAGATGAAATGGAAGCCCTTGCCTATAATGTGATGGCAGCCCTTGATGGGGAAGTGCCAATACTGGAATATAAGTAAAACTATGTATAGATTGTTGATAATCATATTATTATTGATTTCAGGTATTTCACTTAGCTGTCGGCAGAAGCAAATCGAAAATCAGATGGATACAGAAGAATTTAAACTTGAAAAATACCTTGGGACTTGGTATGAAATTGCCAGGTTTCCTCACAGGTTTGAAAAAGATTTACAAGGAGTTACAGCTACCTATTCCCTGATGAAAAACAGAAAAGTCCGCGTATTGAATCAGGGATACAAAGGCTCTTTGGATGGAAAACATAGTGCTGCAAAAGGCAAAGCCTATGTGGTCAGTGCGAAAAAACCCCCCAGGTTAAAAGTATCTTTTTTTCTATTCTTTTATGCCGATTATAACATCCTTGCACTGGATTATGATAACTATCAATGGGCGATGATAGGCAGCAGCTCTCCCGATTATTTCTGGATATTATGCCGTCAGCCGCAGATGGATGCTGAAATTTTCGAAATGCTCAAACAAAAAGCCATTGAAATGGGATATGATTTGAGCAAACTTCAGATGGTTCAGCAGAAAGCATTATAAGGGCATATTTTTGTTTGAAAGATTCCGGATTAAGTTAAAGTACCTGACGGGTATTTTTTGATGGACTGAATTTTGAAATTGTTTGATAATCAATTAGCAGAAAGATTTTCTACATACTTGTACATCCTTTTTTCCTGAAGTGTGATTTCCCGAAATATATTCCTGTTCTGACTTCAAAAGGCACATAGGAAAGGTAATTTCCGGATTTGACAGTCGTTCCTTTCTGATTGAGAACACCGCCTCCCAGACCGGCAGACGCTGAAACATAGCCTCTTTCAGGGAGATCCCATGCAACGCCAATTTTGACAAAACCTCCCATTTTGGTCAGTTGATTGGAAAAGTCATAGCCCTGTCCTGAAATACCACCGTCAAATTCGCCTCTGTAAGAGGTGGCAGAATAGAAAACATAAACAAGAGAGAAAGGATAAACAGGTGATTTGGCATGACGATTAACATTGAAGCCTACTCCAAATTGTCCCTCATATTCATTATATTGACCAACACCATAAAAAGCATCTGCACATTCTTTACAATAATCAGTGATGGGCAGAAAATTAAAACCAAATCCGGCAAACATTTCGAAAGAACGGGTAAATGAAAAAGCATAGCTCACTCCGGTTAAAAAGCGGTGAACAGGCCTTCTGTTTATGGTTTCAGGCATTAATTCAGCTCTGTATATTCCTGCAATGATTTTGTCTGTATATAGCCTTCCATGCTGCGAAAAAGCAGAGTGTGAACAGACCATGACAATGAAAGTAAAAAAAACCTTTTTCATAAAAAGTTATTTATTTTGATTAAAGCGACAACCCTCAACAGAAAAGTAAGAATGAAAAATGCAGTATATGGTGACCCTGCAGGGGCTCGAACCCTGGACCCACTGATTAAGAGTCAGTTGCTCTACCATCTGAGCTACAGAGCCATTTTTTACGGATGCAAAGGTACATTTATTCGCTTAGTTAAATCAAATAAAATTGCCTGATTTTACCTGATAAAATTCAATTCGGGGAAAAAAACACTTCTTATTAAGTACGCACCGTAATACTTGCCTTTGTAAACGAAAATAACTCACACAGTTGAGAAAAAGCTGTTTTTTAACTCCGTCCTGTTAGAGATTTGGGGATTCGTCCCATTTTAATAGATTCTGAACGGAGCCTTCTGCCGACTATTCTTTCCACCATATTCCCGATTTCAAGGACTTTGTCAACATTCACTCCGGTATCAATGCCCATTTCGTCCATCATAACGATCATATCTTCAGTGGAGACAAGTCCAACAGCTGAAGGATCTTTATAATAATAGCTTCCTGTACCTGCAACGGGGCAATCATCAACAAAGTTAGCCGGTTGTCCGCCTATACCACCAAAAGTAGATTCATAATTGGTCATTCCGGCCTGTAAGGCAGCCAAAACGTTGGCAAGCCCCCATCCGCGTGTGGTATGAAAATGAACTATGTGTTTTGATGGATCACCGAAGTGGTCGAGCAGCATGGAGAAATAGCGGTAAACCCTGTCGGGGGAAGCAGAGCCGTCATGATCGGCATGTTCGACATCGGTAGCTCCGATATCCAGCCATCTTTGAGCGAATTCAACAGCCTTTTCGAGTTTTGTAGGGCCTTCAATAGGACATCCCCAAATGGTACTGACGGTTCCGTTTACTTTCATCCCTGCTTCACGGGCTTTTGGAATCCATTCTTCACACATTTTCCAATACTCGTCAAGTGACAGACCTGAATTTTTTCTGTGATGTGATTCACTTGTTGATACCATGACAAGTATTCTGTCGGGGCCGACTCCTTGTTTTCTCAGTTCAATGGCTCTTTGGATAGCTTTTTCCCGTATGGTAACGGCTGTGAGTTTAACTTCATTTAATAGATGAGCCACTTTTTTACTTTCCCGAATTTTCTTCAGCAGCAATTCTGCATCCTTAAACTGAGGCATCCCCACCGGATTCCCCAGATTGGTTACTTCCACATGTTTAAAGCCAGCCAATATACTTTGCTCAAGTACCCATAGCTTTGCTTCAGTAGATATAAATTTCTCTTCATGCTGAAAACCATCTCTTACAGTAATATCACCTATTATAACTTTTTTCGGATAATTTAATTCTGCCATAAATATTTGAAATTTAATTAATTACAACTTCATTTCAGGAATATCACCCTCAATAATAAGAGTGCCTTCCGTTGCTTTTTTAATCTCCTCTATACTTACACCGGGAGCTCTTTCTTTCAATTCAAAACCGCGGTCAGTCACATCAATGACAGCCAGGTCTGTAACGATTTTTTTTACACACCTGACTCCGGTCAGCGGGAGAGTACATTCTTTCAGCAGTTTTGAATTTCCATCCTTATCAGTATGTTGCATGGCAACGATGATGTATTTTGCAGCTGCAACCAGATCCATTGCACCACCCATGCCTTTCACGAGTTTCCCTGGTATTTTCCAACTGGCAATATCTCCCTTTTCGCTGACTTCAAAAGCGCCAAGAACAGTCAGATCTATATGTCCACCCCGTATCATTCCGAAGCTGGTAGCTGAATCAAAAAAGGAAGCTCCCGGAATATAGGTTACGGTTTGTTTTCCAGCGTTAATCAAATCTGCATCTACCTTGTCTTTTGTAGGAAAAGGGCCAATACCTAGCAGTCCGTTTTCTGAGTGTAAGATTACATTAATGCCTTCGGGGATGTAATTAGCCACTAAAGTAGGGATACCGATGCCCAGATTGACATAATAACCGTCACGCATTTCCTGAGCAATTCTTTTTGCTATTCCGTTTTTATCGAGCGCCATACCTGTATTTTTAATTGTTAATCAATGGTCGTTATAAATTCAATTTGTTTTTTATAATCCACGCCCTGAAAAATACGTTGGACGAAGATGCCGGGCGTATGTATCTGATTGGGGTCGAGTTCACCGGCAGGGACAAGGATTTCAACTTCGGCAATGGTTATCATGCCTGCAGCAGCCATCATGTTATTAAAATTATTGGCAGTGTAGCGATAAATCAGGTTACCAGCCGTGTCGCCTTTCCATGCTTTGACGATGGCAAAATCAGCGCGCATTCCCAATTCAAGTATATGGGGTTTCCCGTTGAAAATGCGAACTTCTTTATCTCCCTGCACTTCAGTTCCATATCCGGCAGGAACGAAGAAAGCGGGAATGCCAGCTCCACCTGCACGAATACGTTCGGCAAGCGTACCCTGAGGAATCAATTCCACTTCAAGTTCGCCTGACAAAAGCTGACGTTCAAATTCTTTATTTTCGCCCACATAAGAAGCAATCATTTTCTTTATTTGCTTGTTTCTGAGCAATTTGCCAAGGCCTACATTGTCAATACCGGCATTGTTTGAGATACAGGTCAGGTTTCTTACCCCTGTTTCTACCAGTGCATCAATGCAATTTTCGGGAATGCCACATAGACCAAAACCACCTAACATGATGGTCATTCCATCTTTTATTCCCTGCACTGCTTCAATAGCATTTTTAACTACTTTATTCATAGGAGATTATAATGAAAGTTTTTTTCATTGTGCAAGATAGTAATGAAAAAATGATTGAAAAAATAAATTACCTTTTACAATATGAGAATTTAAAAAAGTGAAAATCCAGCGATTTGATTCAATTTAATAATGTCTGCTGAAAATTCCAGATTGTTTTTCTGAGCAAAATCAAGAAGGGTAAAAGTGTTCAGGTTTTCAAGTAATTCAAAGCCTGTCATGGGGCATCCGCCCAAACCGTTAATTACCGTATCGAAATGACGTACTCCGGCATACCATGCTGCTTCAATTTTTGCAGGAGCATCCTGTGGTTTGGTATGTAAATGAATGCCGGCATAGATAAACGGAAACTCCCTGAATATCTGATCATAAACTGATTTTATTCTGATTGGGTCGGCTTCTCCGGTAATGTCGGACAAGCTGAAATATACAATACCCTCATTACGAAATTTTTCTATCCAGATCAAATTCATTTCAGGATCCCATTTATCTCCATAAGGATTACCGAATCCCATGGTCAGGTAGCAAAATAAATTTTTTTTGTTCTTTTGAGCTAATTCATTGATTTTTAATGCAGTGTAAAATGCTTTATCCGTAGATGACCGGATATTGAGCTTTAGAAATGAGGGTGAAACAGAAAAAGGGAAGGAAAGGAATGAAATTTTATCATAGGTAACCGCTTTTTTTGCTCCTTGCTCATTGGCTACCAACACCATGATTTCAGAGGTTGAATCTTCTTTCTTAATCCCATCAATTACTTGTGCTGTATCTGCCATCTGAGGAACGGCAGCGGGAGAAACAAAACTGCCAACATCAATAATGTCAAAGCCG
>JAAYUY010000228.1 GCA_012517435.1 Sphingobacteriales bacterium
CCAAGGCAGGTGTTTTGTATTTCTATATCGGGGAGATAGAAGTAGGATTGAAGAAAAGAAGGCAATGACATACCTGTAGCATAACCTGTGAGTTGAACTGCTGAATCATTATAATTACAGGCATTAGCTTTCTCATCAGGATTGTTTATGCAACCAAGGTATTTATCGCCACGAGCAACATATATTTTTTTATTAATGGCAAGCTGAAGACAATAACATCCCCATGAATCTGGAACTTTGAAAATCGATTTTCTGATAATACTGTCAACTCCTGATGAAATATCAATTTGATAAATACAATAATAATTAAGCGAAACGTAAAGAAAGTTCTCATTGGGAGAAAACTCAATTCCATAAGTATTATGTGGTTTAAAATCTATTGTAACACTATTCGAAACAATTCCTGTTTTATTATCAAAATCACAAATAACAGCCTGTTTTCCAGCATAATCTGTTGTAAATGCAAGTTTATTCCCGGAAGGTGAGATTTTCATCTGACCGGCAGTTTGCCCAAAATCATTGATAACAGGTCCTGTATAGCTAATCACAGGAACAGTATCCAAACCTGTATTTTTCAGTAAATATGATTTAAAACACTGTGAGCCATAATCATGTATTACTATCCAAACTGATTTTTTATCTGCATGAAAAGTAGCTGAAATCTGATTGGTAACATTACTGCAAATCTTCTGATTATTGACAATTAGCTCTCCTTTCCCATTGTCTTTTCTTTTATCTACAAGATGATACCAAAAGCCGGCTTTACTAGCCCCAAGACGATTATCCAATACCGTAAATAAGAAATAAATATTAGAGTCCCCGGGATGTGGAATGATAATCGGTGTCTGATCAGAGCCACTTGACCAATTAAATCCATTACCATTTTTCATGATATTATGATTATTATTAAAAATTATTCCTGAATTACCACTGCCATTGTTACCCGCATAAAATAATAGATTACCCTGTTTATCTGAAATACAAGAACCACCACGATTAGAAATCATTTTACTGTTATTTAGTGGAATAACATTACCGTTTTCGAACTTCATGGCACATAGATTCCCGAAATACCAGTTTTTTGCTTCTAACTGGGAAAAACATTTCTGAAAAGAAAATGTATTTATAAGTATTGCAAGTAAACAATATGTAATTATTCGTTTCATAAATAAAAAGGTTACGGCTCTTAGACCGGGAACTTCACGTCATTTTATTATAAATTAAGCTCATTCTTAAAAATTAACCACATTCAAATTTACTGTATTAGTACAAAATTCATTAAAAAAGTTTCAATTTTATTCACATTTTTTAAACGAAAAGTTGTGAGGTGGGTAAAAAGTAATGTATATGTTTATTCCTGATGAATATTTAATAGGTGATAGTTGCTGCTTTCAGATTGCGAAGTTTCAAGTTTTAACATACTGATTTTGCGAATAGCCAGATTAAGTTCACAATTACGAGTTCCGATTTACGATTTTGGATTTCGGATTTATGATTTAAGATTTACATTTTTCCGCATTCCCTGTTCCGATTTCTGAGTTTTCTGTACCTACTGAAGGCTGCCAATTGCCTGCTTATAGCTTATTCAGAATTCTTAAGAAATCAGGCCGTCCCTACGGGACTTGGCTCTTTTGTTTTGTTGGTCTTACCATAAGATCGTCCCTACGGGACTTGAGCGAATATTTATTTTTTGTTTTATAAGACAAATTTAAAATCCGGAAACGTCATCAGCTCCCCTCTCTTTTCGAAAGAGAGGGGCCGGGGGTGAGTTAGAAACTGTTACCCAAATATCCTCCCTACAGGACTTGAGTGGGAATTGATTTTTTATTTATGAAACAATCATAAAATCCCAAAACGCCCTTAGCTCCCCTCTCTTTTCGAAAGAGAGGGGCCGGGGGTGAGTTAGATGTCCGTGCCTATTACAGACTGCCTGCTGCCTACTTCCATATTTCGCATTTTTCTTATCTAACCCTCGTCCATGTTGTGTTCATCCCCAGCAGGGGCAACCCGATATATCCTTTTAGCTGAAGTGTATTGTTATCTATAAGTTTCATAAACGCCTGATAGGTATTTCCATCATCAGGATTATATATTTTTCCGTCTTCCCATTTGTTCTCACCGGAATACCTGAATCCATACATGATAGTTGTTCCCATGAGGGGTCTGTTCCTGAGTTTTTCATCAGGATTTTTATCATCTTTCACCGGATTTCCTTTTTCATCATACGGTTCTTTCAGCCAGACTATTTTCCCGTAATACACATCTGCCTTTTTATAAATTTCAATGATGCATTCCCTTTTGGAGGTGTACCACCTACCTGCAACTGCATCAGCATTTAAGGCCTGCCCAAAAATACCGGCACAGGAAAAACACAATATCATCAGTAAGCAAAGCCTTTTCATTTTAAAAGCTATAGCTTATTTTCATGTAAACCTCATCTTTATTGTTAACGCGGGCAAATGTACTTCCGCCTTTGCCTTCTATCATACGGTAACCAAGGCTTATTTCAGCATTGTCGTTTGGGAAATAGCTGAATTCAGGTGTATAAATCACAGCATAGTTTTCCGAAATATCTGACCAGTCCGAAACCACAATGCATCCGGCCAAGGGCCTGATTTTCAACTTGTCGTGCAGGAGGGATTTTTCCCATGAAAAGGTAAAATAGTCGTTCAGGTTTTTGTTTCCTTTTTCATGATAAAAGCCATGAAGATATTGTATATTCAGATAGCTCCCGTCTTTGAAGGTATAATCAGCACCCAGCAGGTACTTAAACCATGGCTTATTTTCAAAAATCAGTGAGTCCATGACTAATGTGCCGAATCTGGTTTTCATGATTAAAGCCTCTGTTGGAAAAAATGAAGCAAATTCTCCCCAGACCCCAATATTAAGCAATTCTCCTGAAAAAGTGACACCTGCCTGATGAAGCCTGATATATTGCTGAACAGCCGTAATGTCTATTTTGTCGAAGCCACCGGCAAAGGTAATGACGTTACTGTCGGGGGATGGTACTCCGTCATAATAATAGGCATAATTACCGGAAATATCAAATCCGGCTATGTTTCCTGATGTTCTGAAACCATAAGATGAAGAATGTTTCAGACTCAGTTCAGGAGTCTGAATGTTGTTGGTGAGTGAATTCAGTTTGATTCCTTGAGGAAGTTCGGGAACAGGCATTAATGCATCAATCCAGTCGCCTTCGGGTAAAGTGGATGGTCTGAACAATGGCAGCCATATTCCTTCAAATTTGTAATCATTCAGGAAATAAGTAAGCTTAAGTGCATCAGAGCCCTGCATCCGTCCAAAATCCCAGATGTCTTCAAGATCAGGTGCGTTTAAAACATTGACAGGATTGAGTTTATCTCCACTGCCCCAGTTGAATTTCTGTCTGCCTGCTTTTAACTGTAGGTCTTTCCAGATAAACTGATTAATTTCAACATACATTTCCTGAAGATCCGCTTCTATTGGATTGACTAAGTTTTTATCTGTCAGCTGGGATAAACTATTCAGCCTTGAAAAGCTAAGATTTCTTATCCATAGATTACTGTAAAACAAGGCCTTATCCTCAAACTTCTTGTGCAGATTTATTTCCATTCTGTTTTCATTCCATGACCAGCTCACCGGATTTTGGGTTCTGAATCTTTGGTCGGTTATCAGCTTCCCACTGATTCTCAATGGATTGTCCTGCGCATTGATTTTATTCAGGCTTATCAGGTTTAACATGACTATTAAAAGAAGGATGCCTGAGATAACCCATTTTTTTCTGACTGTTTTCAGAGATACGCATTCTGCCTTGTTTTTCTGAAGGCTCTTGACATCTGAAATCTTCATGATTAAAAATTTACGAGGTTTTTAATGCTGAAAAAATCATCTTTTATTCCTGTATCAAAACTGATGGAAGTGATACTCATGCGTGTTTTATGGGTATTTCGCAAGTCGGTCATTTCTGCGGTTGCCGCATACCAGTAATTGCCTTTTTTTTCAAAATGATTAACCAGTTCCTTTATTTTAACTCCTCCTCTATTGTAATATTCCGTCTTTGAGGTCAAAAAATTGGCTTTACTGACATAAATTATCAGTTTGGAGTATTCTGTGGCTTGCGGGTTTTTAGGAGTAAGTTCGAGAATGAATTCATTCTCATTAGTTTTGATCAGTTTTGGAATATATTTGTCCGACATGGGTATGGCTTCCATATCGTCATAGCTGAAATCAGTACCGGCAAAGGTCTGGTTTTTAACATGGGAGGCAATTCTTCTTTCTTTTCCGTAAGCAGGCAGATATACATACATGACATCATTTGGTAAAGACAAAAAACCTATCCCTGCCTGAGATTCCGGATAGGTGAACCGCGTAAGTCGCATATTTCTGCCTTTCTGATACATCACCGCTTTTCTGGTCGATTGATTGCCTTTTTTATCTATCAGGGTGATGGTTAGCTCTGCTTTTTGATCTTTAGACCCGAATACGGCATCATCATTTTTTTTCAGTATCTCCTGTGCGGTTTGTGCATGCAGTGAGAATCCGCAAGCTGTCAGCAACAATACGATGAACTTTTTCATAATAAATAGATTTATAGTGAGTTAATAAGAATTTTTAGCCTTGTTTTTAAAATGATTGTTTACCCTGAAATCCCTTAACAGCAGCAAGGCAGGCAAAAATGTGATGGCTGCCAGTCCGGAACAAATCATGGTAACCGATAACAATATCCCGAAGCGTTGAAGCGGCACCAGGGAAGAAAAGATAAGAATCAGGAAGCCGGAGGTGATAGACAATATGTTGATCAGAATGGCTTTACCACTGGTCGAAATCACTTCCTCAATGCTTTCTTCTGCACTTTTTCCTTCCAGTTTGCATATTTTAAAATGGTTGGAGATATGGATAGAGTAATCAATTCCAATTCCAATACAAATACTGCCCACCAAAACGGTTGCAAAATCAAGCGGAATTTTCAGCCAGCCCATGATGCCGAAAAGAATCATCAAAGTCAGGATAATGGGAGTGATGGCATAAAAGCCTCTTTTTACAGAACCGCTTAATAATGATATACTTATAAAAATCAGGCTGAAAGCCAGCAGCAAGCTGCTCATCTGACTTTTAACAATATTTTCATCCAGTCGGAGCATCAAAGGTGGCCATCCGGTCATTTCCACTTCTGTATTTTTCTTCCTGAAGCCGTCAAAAAATCTTTCCATTTCATTTGTAAATGCAGCCATTTTCTTCATTTCATTGGAACCATAGGTCGCATGAATCAGCATCTCTGTATGGTCAAAATTGATATAGTTTTCCAGAATATCCTGTCCTTCAATCATAAACCAGAGATTGTCTGTTTTTGCCTGATTTTCAGGTATTTTATATCCATCACCCATGACTTCATTCATCTGTTTGAATAATCCTGTAAGTGACTGAGTATGAACAACTTCTTTGTATGAAAGCATTTTGCTCTCTATGCTGTCGGCAATCCGGAGAATTTCAGGACTTAATACATTCCTGCTTTTAATCAGCACATAAACAGGCGATGTTCCTCCCATTTTTTCCTGAAGAATTTGTTCAGTCTTTCGGTTCTGATTTTTTTTGCTTAAAAAACTCAGGAGGTCCACATTCCTTTCAATGGAAAAAACTCCTGTTAAGGATACGACTGCAAATACCAGCCAGGTAATTATGACCATTCCGGGCTTTTTAAATCCGATCAGGCTGATTTTTCTTAAAAACTTATCTATTGTACTGTTTTGA
>JAAYUY010000229.1 GCA_012517435.1 Sphingobacteriales bacterium
CATACTCCTGTTCCTGACTATCACTTATTGTCAGTGAAAGACTATGCTTTTATGAGCATACAGGTTTCGAGGGGATGTCCGTTTAACTGTGATTTCTGTGAAATTACTTCCCTTTTGGGACATAAGGTCAGGATGCAACCGGCACCTAAGGTCATCGAAACGCTTGAAACCTTGTACCAATTAAACTGGAGAGGCCCCGTTTCGGTAGTAGATGATAATTTTATCGGCAATAAAAAAGAAGTCAAGTACCATTTGCTGCCAGCCATGAAAAAATGGATGCAGGAGCATAACTATCCCTTTTCGTTTAATATTCAAAGCTCGATAAACCTTGCTGATGACGATGAAATGCTGACTCTGATGACCGAAACCGGCTTTAATTCTACCTTTATCGGCATCGAAACACCAGATGAAGATACGCTTCAGGCCTGCAACAAACATCAGAATGAACACCGCAACCTCCTCGAAAGCGTGAAAAAAATACAGCAGGCAGGCTTCAATGTTTCCGGAGGCTTTATTGTCGGGTTCGACAGTGATAATGAAACAGTCTTTCAACGCCAGGCTGATTTTATCCAGAAGAGCGGAATAGTGTCGGCCATGGTGGGTTTACTGAATGCACCCAAAAACACACAACTCTATCACCGTCTGAAAAAAGAGAACAGGCTGACCGTTGAAGCTACCGGTAACAATACGGATTCTTCCATGAATTTTGTGCCGAAAATGAATTTTAATGATCTGATTTCGGGTTATAAATCTTTAATCAGGAACCTGTATGAGTCGAGGCCATTTTATCAGCGGACAAGACAGTTCATGATGAATTACAGAAAAAACAGGGTTAAAAATAACAACATCAGCATTGCCCAACTCAGGGCAGTGGTCAGACTCATATTGATTATCGGAATTTTGAACAAAGGTCGGACTGAATTCTGGAAATTTCTGTTCTGGACATTATTCAGACGCCCTGCCCTGCTGGTTGATGCCCTGACCTTCACTGCATACGGACATCATTTCAGAATTATTTACGGCCTTGACAAATGATATGATCCGGATTAAAGTGTCTGCCTCAGATAATTATCATTTTGATGAAATTGAAGCAGAATGAACACTTCATCAAACGCTTTCCCTGAAAAAAGAGGCTTTTTTGATATTACCTCAGCTTTGCTTCAATGTCCTGAAATTTCCGGTAAGCATCCGCATCGAGCTGAAGAACGAGATCATGATGTCCCAGCTTGTCGAGACAGTAAAGAAAATATGCGTTCAAGTTGTCCCTCCCTGCCTCTTTATCTGAAAAATGAGTAATAGCCAGCCAATAAAGGTGAGCCGCAAAATCATAATCTCCCGACTGTAAAGAAATATCGGCATAACGCATGAAATCCCTGTGAAAGGCAGCTCTATTCTGGAATAAACTGTCAGCTTCCTTTTTGAGTTGACAGATTCTGTCGCTACTCATACGCAAGGAGTCAACATGGGGGCATAAAACCGGATCGTACCGGCTTATAAGTGTTTCAATATCAAAATCATATTCCTTTCCTTCAGCCTGATTCAATACAAGCTGCTTATTCCATGCAAGGGCTGAGGTTGGAAAAATATCTAAAAGATGATGAAGCTTTTCCTGAGCCTGATGAAACTGCTGCTGATCAATGAGTTTCTGAACAGAATCCAGAAGGAGATCCTGCTGCCTGAAAATAACATGCAGCCAGATCAGTTCATCGAGGTAGTAATCGGCAATGGAGTTGTTCTTTTTAAACAAATCGAGGACGGACAAAAGCCGATAGGCCTTATCCAGTTCCCCGTTTGAAATAAGTAAATATATTTTAATGGCATACTGAAGGTAATTGTCGGGCATCATTTCAATCAGGGCTTTCCAGTAGCGGGGATTATACGTAGTCATTGAATCCACATCAGGATTTGAGTTTTTCATCACCTTGTTTATCCTGTTTCCTATCGAAATCACATCCTGATAACGTTGATGGCTGCTGCTGGCAAATGCAGATAAAACAGGTAGAGCTTCATTCCTTGCTTTTTCCTTCAGGTAAAAAATCTTTCCCTCCAGCGATGCTTTCATAAAATTGTTTTCCGCCTCCACAAGTGGATTTCTGACAGGTGGCAGGTAAACATCTGTGGTATCTTTTGTTTTTCGCTTATCCAACAATTCGATAGCATAAACAAAATCAATCAGGTATGATTTAACCGGTTTGATTTTGCCCAATTCGGCAAGCAATTCATTTTCTTCAGCCTGATTTAATTCCGGGCAGGCGGCAAGGAAGAAAACCGGACTTGTATCTTTGCGTATGATGGTTTGAACTATCAGATGATGAGGGGTCTTCAGCTTTTGCTGAAAAGATTCAAGAACCTTTATCTGCCGCGAAGTGAAACTGACAAAACGACCCCTGTCGAAACAAACCTCCGAAATGGTATGATGGGTAATATAAATCAGCCTTGATTGCGAAAAAGACGTAACTCCATGAAAAACAAGGATAAGTAGAAAATATAGTCGGGCTGTTTTCATACTGCAAAGGTATTTGTGCTTTTTAAAACTCAGGATAGTCCTGCACTGATATTGCTGACATTCTCCGACCTTTGCAAAAAAAAGAATATGAAAAAATCTTTGCTGATAGTAACTTTTATCCTGATTTCCATCATCAGCGCTTTTTCTCAGACCATTCACCAGAATATTAAGTGCCGGGTAAACGTGAATGAAAAATCTCTTTTTGTTGAAGACGAAATTATTCTTCCGGTTTCTTACATAAATAATGACAACTACCTGACATTCAGCCTGAATAAAAATTTCAGCCTTATTCATGAAAAAATTGAGCTAGGTTATGATATTTCTCAGATAAAAACAGACGATAAGCTGACTTATTACCGGATTAGTTTCAATGATTCAGCCGTAAACGGACAATATCAGGTTTTGCTGAAATATCAGGGAAAGGTAGAAGGTGCTATCACTCCGGGCACATCCGAATATGCACGTGGATTCAGTGAAACAGACGGTATTATCTCCAGGGAAGGTGTTTATCTGGCTGGCTCTACGGCCTGGGTTCCTGATTTTCAGGCTGAATTATTTTCTTTCCAACTGACTGCCTCTATTGATTCTGCCTATACGGTTGTTTCTCAGGGCCGTTTAATTTCCGAAAATATTCAGGAAGATACGCGTGTAATGGTTTTTGATTCACCTGAACCACAGGATGAAATATATCTGGTAGCCCGAAAATGGATCATTTACCGCCAAAATTATAACGGCATTTCTGTCGAAGCTTTTCTGGCAAAGCCTGATCCCGATCTTGCAAAAAAATACATGGATGCCACAAAAGAATACCTAACCCTTTACCATCATCTTATAGCACCTTATCCATATTCAAAATTTACCCTTGTCGAAAATTTCTGGGAAACAGGCTATGGGATGCCTTCTTTTACCCTGCTCGGAGAAAAAGTTATCCGTTTCCCATGGATTATTTCTTCCAGCTATCCTCATGAACTTTTACACAATTACTGGGGAAACAGCGTTTATGTAGATTATTCAACAGGCAACTGGTGCGAAGGGATTACTTCCTATATGGCCGATCATCTTTTCAAGGAGCAAAAAGGCGAAGGAGAGGAATACCGCAGAAGTACCCTGCAGAAATATGCCGATTTTGTCAATCCAGAAAATGATTTTCCATTAAGTCAGTTTAAATCAAGAAACAATCCTGTCGAGGAAGCCATCGGATATGGCAAATGCCTGATGATGAACCACATGTTGCGAAGAGAATATGGCGATGAAGTTTTTCTGAGGGCTTATTCAAAGTTTTTCAACGACAACAGATTCAAACGTGCTTCTTTTAATGACATCAAAACAAGTTTTGAGGAAATTACCCGCGATGACCTTGACTTTTTCTTTGATCAATGGGTCAACCGAACCGGAGCTCCAGCCTTTTCCCTGAAAGACGTGGTGGTTTCCAGAGAAGGTGAGTATTTTGTCCTTTATTTCAAACTCGATCAGGTGCAGACGGAAGAAGTTTTCAAAATGAATGTTCCGGTGGCTGTCTGGCTTGAAGGTGATACTACGGTTACAATGAAAAACGTTATTTCCGACAGGAGAAGCGTTCAGGTAAAATGGAATTTTACGAAAAGGCCGTTAAAAATAAGCGTGGATCCTCAGTTTGATGTTTTCAGACTGGTAGATAAACGTGAGGTTCCACCTTCTCTTTCCCGCATGTACGGAGCAACAAAAATTTTACTCGTTGTACCAGTGAGCGACCCGAAAGCCTATGAATATGAACTGCTGGCCAAACAATGGCAGGAAAACTTCAGAAAAGAAGGAAAAGTGGCCGATATTCTTTACGACAAAAACCTGTTGACCAATATTGATTATCAGGCCATCTGGATTTTCGGCTATGGCAACCAGTTTTGCTTCTATAATCAGTTTGCCGATAAGTTTAAAAACCTGCTGGACTCAGCAACATTAGCCAAATGGGAGCTCGACAAAGCCAAAAATGAACTGATCTTTGTCTATCCCCATCCCGATAAACCCTATCAGACTTTTGCATTTGTCGGAATGCATGATTTTACGGCAACCCAGTCGCTTACCAATAAATTGCCTCACTACGGAAAATACAGTTATCTGGGATTTGAAGGGAAAATAGCTACCAACAACCTCAAAGGGGTTTTTGAAGTTCTGGATTCACCACTGAGTTACATCATGAAATATCAGACACCGACTCCTTTGCCAACTGCCAGATTGCCAAAACGTAAAGCATTGACAGACAATTGATTATTCGATTTTTTCCTCATTTAAATTCAAAATAACAGAGGGGAACCTGCAGGCTGGCAAACATTGAGAAATCATTTATCTGTATTTATTTCCATACCTGATGCCCTGTTCACTTGCCCGGAATGAAAATTTTTATGCTAAAATACAATTGCTATATATCCTTTATGATAAGCCTGAAATAAATACCTTTGCAGCGTCAGAAATTATACTTCATGTACCTTTTTTATCATATCGGACGCTTTTTACTATTGCTCAGGGAGGCTTTCGGACGACCCGACAACCATCGTATCCTGATGAAAAGAACTTTCCGCGAAATGAATGTCATCGGAATAGAATCCCTCGGTATTGTTTTTATGGTGTCCTTGTTTATGGGAATGGTTCTGACACTCGAAATAGCCTATCAATTAGTTTCTGCATGGGTACCCGATACTGCCATTGGCGAAATTGTCAGTGATACGACCATGCTCGAGCTTTCTCCTACCATCACCTGTCTGGTGCTTGCCGGCAGGGTGGGATCTAACATAGCAGCTGAGCTTGGAAATATGAAAATCAGTGAACAGATTGATGCCATGAATATCATGGGAGTTAATGCAGCCTCCTACCTGATCATGCCAAAAATAGTCGCCTCTATCATTGTTATCCCCATGCTGATCATTGTTTCAAATGCACTGAGTATAACCGGTGGCTTGTTTATCGGGCATATTACCGGATTTTGCAGCTCTTTTGATTTTATTCAGGGAGCTCAGTCCACCTTTGAAACTTTCACCTTTGTTTTTTCACTGATAAAAGCATTCACCTTTGCCCTTATCATCAGCACTATCTCATCTTATCAGGGATTTATCGTTACAGGTGGAGCCATCGAAGTGGGACGTGCCAGCACACGCGCAGTGGTTCAAAGTTCAGTGCTTATCCTGTTTTTTGATTACCTCTTAGCCCAATTGTTACTATGACAATATGATAGAAGTCAGGGAATTATATAAGTCGTTCGAAGATAAAGATGCCATTAAAAACATCAGCTGCCTGTTTGAAGAAGGCATCATCAACATGGTCATTGGGTCAAGTGGAAGCGGTAAGACCGTTTTACTGAAATGTATTGTCGGCTTGCTCAGGCCTGATAAAGGTAAAATCTATTACGATCATCAGGATTTTACAGCCATGGGGTATTTCGAGATGAAAAGACTTCGTCAGAAAATAGGAATGCTCTTTCAGGGCTCTGCCCTCTTTAATTCGCAGACAGTATTTGAAAATATTTCATTTCCATTGGTCATGCACACCAGTATGAGCAAGGCAGAAATCAGAAAACGGGTAGAGTATTGCCTCGAACGGGTCAATCTGGATAAAAAAGTTGCTGATCTATATCCTCAGGAACTCAGCGGTGGCATGCAAAAAAGGGTAGGCATTGCCCGCGCTATCGCCAACAACCCAAAGTATATTTTCTATGATGAACCCAATTCAGGCCTTGATCCCAAAACATCAAGGGTTATTGATGCCTTGATAAAAGAAATTTCTCATGAAATGAAAACAACTACCATCGTCAACTCACACGACATGACAAGTGTTTTCGATATTGCCGACCATGTGTATTTTATCTATGAAGGCCAACTCTGGTGGAACGGAAAACCTTCCGAAATCATGCACTCAGCTAATGCTGAACTGATCCAGATGATCAATGCAGCAGGGAAGCATGAATAACTAACACCTGCTCTTTTATATTTGTGTGATTTTTAAAAATTTCACCCTTTCGGGGTTTGTAAGGGGATTGGTGATTGACGCTGATTAATACGGATAAAAGATAAAAAACATCAGGGAAAGAACTGCCAGTATCCACATTCCCGATGAAATTTCCTTTATTTTTCCGCTGACAGACTTTACCAGCACATAGGCAACAAAGCCGGCTGTCATGCCGAGGCCAAGATTATAGGTAAAGCACATAAAGGTAATAATGACAAATGAAGGAATTAACTCTGTCAAATCGGTAAAATTAAGTTTCACCACCGGAGACAGCATGAGCATTCCGACAATTATCAAAGCCGGTCCGTAAGCAAAAGCAGGCACGATAGTAAACAGTGGAGCAAAGAATAAAGCTGTCAGAAACAATAAAGCAGTAACCACTGAAACGAGGCCTGTTTTTCCTCCGGCTTCAATTCCTGTAGCTGATTCAATAAAAGCCCCACAGGTTGTAGTTCCAAGTAACGACCCGGCAACGGTAGTCAGGGCATCACACAACATAGGTTTTTCGATTTCAGGTAATTCTCCTTTATCATCAACCATACCTGCCTTATAAGCGATACCCATCAGGGTACCTATCGTATCGACAAAACCCATTACGAAAACCACCAGTATAACGGGAAACATACCCCATGTGAAAACCTGACTAAAATCAAGCTTCAGAAATATCGGAGAAATATCAGGCGGCAGGCTGACCAGTTTATCAGGCAGGCTGACCTCTCCAAACACTACAGCCAGAATCGTAATAAGGATAATCCCGAATAAGATAGCTGCTTTTACCCTGAAAACCATTAAGATACCCATCATTAAAAATCCGGCAATGGCGAGCATCACACTAAGTTTTGAAAAATCGCCAGCATGAACGGGAGCCCCGGGATTGCCCAGCGTAACGATACCAGTCTCATTCAGTCCGATAAAGGTTAAAAACAAGCCAATACCGACAGAAAAAGCTATTTTCATGCTTTCCGGTATTGAATTGGCCAGCCACGAGCGGATTTTAAACAAAGTTAGTAAAGTAAAGATAATTCCGCTGATAAAAATAGCTGCCAGAGCCTGTTGCCAGCTAAAACCAAGCAAATTAACCACAGTATAGGCAATAAAAGCATTTTCGCCCATATATGGGGCAATGGCAAAAGGCCTTTTGGCGTAAACACCCATCAACAGAGTACCAAAAAATGCGGAGATAATCGTGGCCACCATGCTTGCCCCGAAAGTAAACCCTGCTGCTTCCAGTATTTTAGGATGAACAATGATGATATAAGCCATGGTTACAAAGGTGGTGATACCAGCCATAACTTCCGTTTTGTAACTGCTGCCATGGACAGTTACACCAAAATACCTGTCAATTGCTTTCATCCCTGATAATTTGTGTTTTTTTAAAATACAAATTTAAAGAGGTTGAGCAAACAGAAAATGGTATCTGCTGCCTGCTCTTATTCCTATCATTCTTTACTAAACCAAAGGAATGTAAATGTCTGTTTTCAGCTTTTCCGGAGGAGTTTTCCCCGGACTGTTCAGGTATTTTTCGAAACAATGAATATCCCTCAATGTTTTACCACTTTCAGGCAACCATTGCCTGTAAATGTAATCATAGGTCTCATTCAGTTTTTCATAGGGCCCTAAATGTCGGAACACCGCATAATTACCACCTTCAATGGTTTTAACACCAATTTCGCCTTCAGGTCTGACGTCTTTGCTGACAGTGATACATGCTTCATACCTCAGCTTTTCTTCCTCTGTGATATGCGGATCATCATAACTAATGCCGATAAATTCTGTTCCAAAGCCCCAAAGTCTTTTTTCCGAAGCAAAAGCACTCACTTTATCCCATGCCTTAGCTGTACCTGCACTGTCGTACGGGCCGATGCTCATCACATAAATTACCCTTTTTTCTTTTCGTTTTTTAAATTTCGGCTTGATTTTCATAATTTTTTCACTTTTATTGATTTGAACAAATTGTAATGCCTGAGTTTGAAAAACAATTTCATTTCTGAAATTTGCCGGTGACACGCCAAAACGTTTTTTAAAAGCCCTTGTCAAAGAAGCAGGATTATCATAACCCACCATCCATGAGATATCCTGAATTGGCAATTTGGTATTAATCAGCAGGTTAGCAGCCTTATCGAGTCGAAGACGCTGAATAAAAGAAGACAAGGGTTCTCCCAGGTATGCCCGCATGATTCGATGGAAGTGAAAAGCAGAGAAATTCGCTATTGAAGCAAGCTTTTCCAGTTCAGGGCTCTCTTCCAGATGTGCATTAATAAATTCCAGCACCTTGTTGATGCGAACATGGTAATCATTCCTTGTTTCAGGCCTTTGGGTCATCAAAGAATTTTTATTCAAACATAAAAGCACACAAAGTTAACCTTCTTTTCCTTTCTTGCTGATTTGGCAGCGGTGGATATTTTTTTCACAAAATCTGATAATACGTTCAAAATCTTACCTTTGAAGCCAGAAAAATAAACTTAAAAAAAATGATGAAAGCATTATTCTTTATGATGGCTGTAATGACGCTGATTTTTTTCAGCGGATGTCAACCCAAAAAGAGTGAAAAGACAACTGCTGCCACTTCATCAGCAGATTCGCTCGATTTTGTTAAAGCAAACGGAAAACTTACACCTGAAATCCTCTGGAAATTTGGCAGGATAAATCCTGAAATTCAGCTTTCACCCGATAAAAAGACCATTTTATATGAAATGACCAGATACAACCTTGCTGAAAATAACAGCAATACGGATTTATTTATTCAACCTGCCAAAGGCGGAGAAGCCATCAACCTGACCAATACACCTGAAGTAAGCGAGAGCAACGCACAATGGCGTCCGGACGGGAAAAAAATTGGCTTTCTGGCCCCTGACGACAGCAGCTGGACACAAATCTGGGAAATGAACCCCGATGGGAGTGGAAAAATACAAATCAGTTCTGTCATTGGAGGTATCAATGGCTTCAAATATGCTCCGGATATGAGCAAAGTATTGTATATCAAAGACGTAAAACTTGATAAAACGCCAAATGAAATTTATCCTGACCTGCCTCTTGCCGAAGCCCGCATCATTGACGACATGATGTACAGACACTGGAACGCATGGCACGACTTTGCCTATAGCCATATTTTCATTGCCGATGTTAAAAACGGGAAAGTTGAAGAAGGCACCGACATCATGGAAAATGAACGTTTTGACTGCCCGATGAATCCTTTTGGCGGAATGGAACAAATCAACTGGAGCCCTGACAGCAAAAAAATTGCCTATGCCTGCAAAAAAATGACAGGGAAACAATATACCCTGAGTACCAACTCCGAAATATACCTTTACAACCTCGATGATAAAACAACTGTAAATATTTCAGAACCAGGCTTTGACGGCTATGATTTCGACCCTGTTTTTTCTCCGGATGGTAAATTAATGGCATGGAAAAGCATGGAAGAAGATGGTTTTGAATCGGACAAGGAAAGGGTTATCGTTTATGATTTTTCCACAGGGAAAGCAACTGATATTTCCAAAGATTTCGATTACAGTTCCAGTCATTTTGTTTTTTCTGACGACAGTAAAACCTTGTATTTCATCAGTGGCATTCAGGCAACACATCAGATTTGTAAAGCCGATCTCGGAACAGGAAAAATTACTCAAATAACCAGCGGTGATCATGATTATCAGTCGTTTGAAGTGGGTCCGGATTTTCTGATTGGCACAAAAATGAGTCTTTCTCATCCGACTGAAATTTACAGTATCTCACTTTCAGATGGCAAGGAAACTCAGACAGGGCATACCAACGACTGGATTTTTGAAAAAATCTCGATGGGAAAAGTTGTGAAACGCTGGATTAAAACCACCGACAACAAACAAATGCTGACATGGGTTGTCCTTCCTCCCGATTTTGATTCTTCCAAAAAATATCCTGCTTTGCTTTATTGTCAGGGCGGACCGCAAAGTGCTGTAAGTCAGTTTTTCAGCTATCGCTGGAATCTGCAGATAATGGCTGCCAACGGTTATGTGGTAGTAGCACCCAATCGAAGAGGGCTTCCTTCATTCGGTGAAGCCTGGAACGATCAGATCAGCGGGGATTATGGCGGACAAAACATGAAAGACTATCTGTCAGCCATTGATGATGTGTCAAAAGAACCCTGGGTCGATAAGGAGCATCTTGGCGCTGTGGGAGCCAGTTATGGCGGTTTTTCCGTGTTTTATCTGGCAGGTAACCATCAGAAACGCTTCAAAGCTTTTATTGCCCATTGCGGTATGTTCAACCTCGAAAGCCAGTATGCCTCCACCGATGAATACTGGTTTGTCAACAAAGACCTTGAAGGACCTTACTGGGAAAAGAAAAACAGCTTTAAGTTTTCACCGCATTTGTATGTCAAAAACTGGGATACCCCCATTCTGATTACCACTGGCGAAAATGATTTCAGAATACCTTATACGGAAAGCCTTCAGGCCTTCAACACCGCTCAGCTGCTCGGAATTCCCAGTAAGCTGATCGTTTTTCCGAAAGAAACCCATTTCATCCTGAAACCTCAGAATTCAGTGCTCTGGCAAAGGGAATTTTTTGCCTGGCTCGATAAATACCTGAAGGTTCAGTAGGTTTTTTATTTGCTGAAATTCATTGATTTAAGTTAATTTGTTTTCTCTTCGCAACATATTGTCAAACAAAGGTTTGTTTCAGGCATTTTTCTGGATATGGCTGATTCTCATTTTTATTTTTTCATCCGTTCCCGACCTGCCTGTACCTGAAAAAAAAATAGCCGATTTGTTCCGCACCGACTATCTGATCCACTTCTTTCAATACATGGTTTTGGCTTTTTTCTTTGTCATAGCAAAAGGAAAAACATTTTTCCCGCTTCGTACTTTTCTGATATTCTGGCTAACCGGCACATTCATTGGTACCATTGATGAGCTACACCAGCTTTTTATTCCCGGAAGAGCCTTTAATATTCGTGACATGCTGCTCAACTCAGCAGGATTTTTATTTGGTACGGTGCTGACGGCTTATTTACTGTTGATAATTTTTCCTTCTGATAAAAAAGAATGAGGTTATTTTTGAAACTCATTTTTAAGAGATGAAAATATACCATCCTGAGTATCATGAGCTTGACAAAGAGAAACAAAATCTTCTCCTTCAGGCCAGAGAAATTTTACCAAATGCATATAATATTTATTCCGGATTCAGCGTTGCCTGTGCAGTAATGACGTCTTCAGGGAAAATTTTCAGAAGCTGTAACATGGAAAATGCCTCATACGGACTTAGTATCTGTGCCGAACC
>JAAYUY010000230.1 GCA_012517435.1 Sphingobacteriales bacterium
AATGGAGCTAAAAATACAACTGGTATTGCAGCCAATTCATATTATGCTAAACACGCAGCTTTTGTTTACCTGATGGGATTTAATGGAGAAGGAGAGTATTTGAGAAGCAGTCAGGATACTCTAAAAATAGCTGAGCTTTATGCTATCCGCACCAATGCACTTGAGCGTCTTTACAATATTGAATACAAAACAGACAGCGATGAAAAACTACAGTACAGGAGCAAAGAGTTGATACATTATCTGCAGGCTTATGATTATCTGAAAGCAGCAGGAGTTGTCAGCGATAGCCTTGAAGTTGCTAAATATAAACTTCAGATTTTTGCACGAAATATTTGCAAAAAGAATAGTGTTTTTAAAAAAGACGACAACCATAGCATTATGTCGGCATCTGCTATTGGATTAGCAGCTATAGTGCTAAATGACTGTGGATATAAAAATAAAAGCCATGACAACTACAAACCTGACGAATGGATTGATGTAGCCATGTTTACAATTGAGGAAACACTGTGGGAAGCAAAACATCCTATGTCAACAAGAGGAAGTATCTCAGGGTATGCAGAAGGTCCACATTATTTTGGGTATGCTTTTGAAAATGCAGTACCGTTTTTCATTGCTTTTAACAACTATTTCCAAACAGATTTTTCTTCCAAGTATAAATATAAAGGAGATGAACATACTGTAAGGAACTTTCTCTACGATCCAGATATTGAAAATCTGGGAATCTGGCTAAAAGATATTACCCAACCGGACGGTAAACCTGCTGCCTACGATGATTGCAGGATTTTTAGAGTTTATCCTTATTTTTTGGCAATTTTAAAGACTTTTGGAAACGATACGAAGCATACTGATTTTAACATCATGACACCCAACAATACTGTAAATGTATATTTGCAGGCAGATTACTTGGCAAATGCCCCAGATATTCCCAAATACCCCTTGAAAGCTGATGTAAGCCATGCTCATAAAGTCAGTGGCGATCTTATTTTAAGAAGTCCATATTCTGTACCTGTTATTAATTCACATTTTATCAGGATTGCAGGTGAAATTGGTACTGCATTAAATGATGGACAGTCAGAAACTTATGGACATGAGCATCCCGATGTAAGTAGTTTTATTATCACAGCAGGTAATGAAATTATTGCAATGGATCCGGGTTATATTAGATATGAACTGAGGAACTCTACAAATAAAGCACATCATCATAATTTAATAATGGTTGACAGATGGTGGATTTTCGGTGAAAAAGGGCCTGAAAACAATACCCCTGCAACCGATATGGGGGATATTCTCAAAACATCTTCATTACAAAAATCATATATAAAAACTGAGTATGTGCACACTAAATTTGAACGCAATATTGAGATGTATAAAATTGATAATGAGCATTATTATTATGTGATGTCCGATTTTGTCGATAGAAATAGGGATAGTGTTCAGCGTGAATTTATTTGGTGCTTAAATGGCAACGGAAATTATGAAAAAGGAACATTTAAACTTTATCCTGATGGAAATTGTTTATGGACTCATCCATGTTCTGTTAGGGGAGCTGTCCCTGGCACATGGAATTTAGCTTCAATCACGGCAGTTAAAGGATCGCCTGATAATATTGATAGTTCATCTACCGATACTTATAATGATAATGCAGGAGACTATTTGAGCAACAAAGATTCTTTATATTATTGGGATGGGCTTACAAGAAAAACAGCATATTGTGGAAAACACACTCGTCTTGAGGTAACAAAAAATGGAAATGAGGTTACATTCCTGTCTGTTTTCTGGCCTTATAAATGCTCCGAAACCCCACCCACTATGTCCAAAACCGAAACAGATGATTATGCTTGTGTCACCATCAACAATTTCAATGGAAATGATGTTTTTCATCATGCCAAACTTTCAAATACAACAGTGCTTCATTTAAATCCATATAACTTTACCAACTGCAATGCTGTATTAAGCTATGATGCTGAAAGTGCCATGCTCAAAAAATCAAGAAGCAATTCAATAAATTTTGGCAACTGTACCTCAAATACCAATTTCCGTATTGCTGCCATAGACAATGGTACTTTTTTGACTTATCATGACACAATCTACATCAGCACCAGCCAGAATATCAATACTGCTTATGAAATTACAGGAAGATATAAATACCAGGGATTCATTGAAAACAACACAGGCGGAGACATTGATGTAACCTACTTCCTGCCTGATTGCGAACCTCAATATGACATGCAAGCTGTTTCGTTAAAGCAAAATCTTTTACCTTATTCTTATAATAATGGTGAAAAGAAAATAACCATAACCTTTCCATCAGGTATTACAAATTTTGAAATTAAACTTACCGACCCATGTCTCGCTTCCTGTTTTTTCCCTCCTGTTGCAATTGACACATTGTTTGAATTCAATACCGGAACAACCGAGCAACTTGGGCACAACCTCGATATTAATGAACCCTATGGACATTTAAAAATCACCAATGGGAGTAAAATGGAAATATGTCCCGAAATGGTTATGGTCAATCATGACAGCATTACAATGTTAGGGTTGTATGAAAAGTATGATGAATCTTTACCACTTTACACCCAATATGCAGAAAACGGTGATGCTGTACTTGATTCAAGTGGCAAAAAAGTTGATGATCGCTTTGGCAGCAGAAAATCAATGATTATTATTAAACAGGATGCAGGTCTTGTTTTATTACCAAACAGTCATACCCATATCGGAGCCAATTCAACCATCTTAGTTAAAAAAGGAGGTACATTGTTGATTCAGGAAAATGCTCATATTGAAATTGGCAGTCCTGAACAACCCGGTTATGGTGAAATAATTGCAGAAGACGGTGCTTATGTTTGCATCAATCAAAATGCTGATATTCATTTCTATAACAATCCTGCCGATTCATCAGATAAAAACATCTTTTATGTTTTCAATCCCTTAGGTGATACCATTTATTTGATTGGTGGTGGAATAAAAACAACCGGAGCAATTGCAGGTGTTAATCCTAATGGAAATTATTCGAGATTTGGCAGTACCAATTGCACTGGATTTTGTGATTTTAAAAATTACAGTCCGCCTCATGGTATCAACAATCGCGATTTTGGCTGGGCTAATATCAATTATCCTGTTGCGGTTGCCCAAATGGTTGATACATTCTGTTTCGGAAGTGATGTTACTGTTAAAGCAAAACGAACTTTAAATGAAACCAAATGGCATTTTGAAATTTGTGAGTATGACGGAGCAAATTGTGTTTCACCTGTTACTTATGTTCCGTTCAAAGGTTACGACACTGTCAGGATTGGTGAATACAATTTGTCAGATGAATTCAACTTTGAAGAAGGAAAATTGTATAAAATCAGGTTTGTTGCAGAAAATGACTGCCATGAAACTAATTTAGTTGATAATCTTGTATATATAAGTTCTCTACCTTATGCTGCCTTTGATATTCCTGTCGAAGTTTGCCCGGGTTCAGGTACTTTGCTTGCTACAAACGGGCAGAACAGTGCAAACGAATACAAATATAAATGGTCAGTTAGCATGTTAGGTCAGGATAATTATCATCCTGATGATGAAGATGCTTATTATCATGAAAAAACTTATTCTTACAACGGACAGGTGCAAGACAGTTTTAATTTTCCTGATTTCAGGTTTTATGGCAACAGAAAATACGAAGTTGAACTTTCAGTTTATGGTTATTGCGGTGTAGCTACAAAAACCGATACTGTAAATGTTCCTTATGGTGTTTACCTTGAACCTGATGAAGCTACAATTTACTTTGATGGTTTTGGAGATACTTCCGTCCTGTTAAATGGCAGTGTTTATGGATTTTCCACTTATAATTGGAATCCAACAACTTATTTGAGTAATCCTGCCATTTTACACCCTGTTTCGTATCCAACTTCTCCGGTAACTTATATTTTATCTGCAAGTGGAAACGGATGTTCCGATGCTGATACACTTTCAATAACTGTAAATTACTATGCCAATGCAGGTTCTGATAAAATAATATGCAAGGGTGATAGCATTATACTTGGTTTTTCAGGTAAATCAATTCCTTCTACTATGTATATTGACTGGAAACCAACTGCAAATATGGATGATAGTACAATCGTAAATCCAACTGTATTTCCTTCTGTAACAACAAATTATACAATGAATATCCGGTTAAAATCAAACAATTCATTAATTGAGTCAGATGAGGTTACTGTTTATGTTGATTCGGCTGTTTCACCTTCATTTCTCACTAATGAATACCTTATTGCAGAGGATTCTATTATTCTTTACTTTGAAAATTCCTCAGAACCATATTTGCCAACCACAACCTATTCATGGACATTTGGAGATGGGTCAGATACTTCACATTTGATAAATATTTATCATACATTCTATAAGCAAACTGTTGATACCTTTTTTGTTGTTTGTCTGAAAACCACAACCTCATGCAGCGATTCAACTTATTGTGATACAGTTTTTTATAAAGCAGACAGTAATGAATGGGAATTCTGGATTCCTGAAATTGCAACAGTTGAAGAATTAATAACGGTTGACAATTCTTACCTGATTGGTAATATTCCCAATCCTTTCAAAGACCAGACAACCATTAAATACCATTTGGCTGAAAATTCAGGAAGCGCAGAAATAGTCATTTATAATTTGTTTGGAAAGCATGTGAAAACAATCAGACTGAGACCACATTCAGACACTTACAGTTTAGACTGGTCAGCTTTTGCAAAAGGAATTTATAGTTACAGCTTACTAATAGACGGAATTTTAAAAGACAGTAAAAAAATGATTAAGCTGTAAAACAATAAAGATCAGGCACATTTTGAAAACAAAGTGTGCCTGATTTACTTTATAAAGAATAAAAAATGCTCTGATAAAGAAAGGAAATTTTACTTGTATATAATTGAAAAACAGACAAGAATGAATAAAAAGAATAATGCACTGGCTATAACAAGCGTCTTATGCAAGCTGTGGTTCACGTTTATTTAGACAAGAATAAAATTATGTGTAAGTTAGTAATTTTAAACAACTTTCATTTTAAAAAGCACAGCCAGCATAAGCCGCTAAACCGTTAGCAGTAACAATATGACGACAGTGAAACAGACAACAATTCTTTTGACTTTAACGGTTCTCGGACTGACAGCTTGTAAGCAAAAACAGGCGACTGAAATTCGTGACGACTTCAAAAAGTATTACGACCAATTTAATGTTGACGGTTCTTTCGTGCTTTACGACCCTCAAGACGATAAATATATTTTTTACAACCAAAATCAATACGAGCAAACCTTTTCACCTGCCTCGACTTATAAAATTTGCAATTCGCTTATCGGACTTGAGACAGGAGTAATTAAAGACGAGAACTTTGTTATTCCTTGGGACAGCATAACACGACAAAACCCAAACTGGAACGCAGACCACGACTTAAAGACCGCTTTTAAAAATTCGACAGTTTGGTATTATCAAGAGCTTGCAAGACGTGTTGGCGGACAACAAATGAAATACTGGCTTGACAAGGCAAACTATGGTAACGCAGACACTTCGGGCGGCATTGACAAATTTTGGTTAACTGGCGGACTTCGTATTTCACCCAAAGCGCAGATTGACTTTTTAAAGCGACTTCACGACAACCAACTTCCATTTTCTCAGCGTTCAGTTGACATTGTAAAAAACATAATGATTGCTAAAGACACCTTGAACTATGTAGTAAGAGCAAAAACTGGTTGGGGCGGACAAGACAACAAAGATATTGGGTGGTATGTCGGCTATCTGGAGCAAAAAAATAAAGTTTACTATTTCGCCAACTGCATTCAATCTTCAGACATTAACAACAAGGACTTTGCAAATGCACGAATAGACATAGTTTACTTAATCCTTAAAGACCTTCAACTGATTGACGAATGAGAATTGCTACTGCTAACAACTAAGACTTCGTTGGGTTTGCAAAACCTGCAATGAAGTCGCAGTTGCACGGAACCGGTGTTTCTATGGGGTTTGAATAAAAAATAGCTTAAAATAAGTTTGCTAAAAAAGATGAAAAGATGCTGATTAAAATCGGATTGGGATCACTTAGTATAAAAGGAAAGAGCAGAATAAAGGAATAACAGGATAAAACTGAGTTGAATTTGTTAAAATCGTGATAATGAGGCAAAAAAATAATGTACCATATTTTATGGTGAATATTCATGAGAGGATAAAATGATTAGACTTTATGATTGAATTGAGCACATCAGGAGGTCCTCTTTTATGAAAGATTTCCACAGTAATCATTGAATCAGTTTTACAATTCGGGCAATATTTTGGGTTAAAAATATCTGTTGTAAAAGATTTTTCAAAAGGTGATTCAAGATAAACAAGCAATTGTTTGATATGGGGTATCGTAAGATGTTTCGTTGAACTGCTAAGAATACCGTAATGCCTGATTCTGACAAAAGCCTTAGGTAAAATATGCAAGGCAAATCTTCTGATAAATTCATTAACAGGCAGTGTCATTTCAAGTTTTTTAGCCCCTTTTCGGTAATCCTTATAGGAAAAAGTAACACAATGCTGGTCAATATTGAGTATTCGATGATTACTGATGGCAATTTTATGGGTATAACGACCAAGATATTCAATAATTTGATGAGGATTGCCAAAAGGTCGCTTGGCATAAACCACCCAATGTTGATCAAATAAGCTATCCATGAAATTTTTATCAATATCCGGAAATTTCATGCGTAAAGCAGCAGCATATTTAGCCCTGAAAACCATGCTCATTGCCTTAACAGGAAAAAGGTATTTTCCATTATTTCTTGCATATTTCCAGAAACCGGCAGCAGATAAACCACCACCAGGCACAATACAATGAAGATGAGGATGCAAAGAAAGGTTTTGCCCCCAGGTGTGTAAAACAGCAATCATACCGGTTTTAGCACCCAAATGTTTAGGGTCATTAGCAAAAACTTTAATTGTATTCCATGCTGCATCAAACAAGGAGTTATAAACAGCTTCGGGGTTAAAAAGGGCTAAATGATTCAATATGTCAGGTAAAGTAAAAACGACATGAAAATAAGGAACAGGAATCAAATCATTTTCACGATTTTCAATCCAGTTTTCACGATTTTTCCCCTGACATTTCGGGCAATGACGGTTACGACAGCTATTATAACTAATCCTGCTGTTACCGCAATTGCAACAAATATCTTTGTGTCCGCCCAAATCGGCAGAACGGCATCTCATGATAGCACCTAAGGTTCTGATTTGCCATAAATTAAAACGTTTGTCATTCAAAACCAGAGGCCAATGCCTTTTCAAAACATCAGCTACTTCAAAAGCAGGACGCAAAAAACTGATTATTGATAAAGTGTATCTAAAGGACTAAAAGGTTTTTTCCTGCCACTCTGAGCCACATGCAGATAAATCATGGTCGTATCAATACATTCATGACCGAGAAGTTCTTTAATTGAAATAATGTCAAGACCATCTTCGAGCAGGTGCGTAGCATAGGTATGACGAAGTGTATGCACAGTCATTTCTTTAAGAATTCCTGCTTCTTTGCGAGCCTGATTAACTGCCCATTGAACACCACGCTGAGAATATCGGCTGTCAAAATCACCACCAGCTCTTCCTTCAGGTTTGCCATTAAAAAGCCATGTATCAGGTTTTTCTGCATCAATATAATTTTTTAAGCCGCGTATCAGTATGTTACTTAGAGGTAAATACCTGTCTTTTTTACCTTTTCCTTGTCTGACATGAAGCATTTTACGGTCAAAATCAAGGTCAGAAATTTTCAGGTTTATTACCTCAAAGCATCTTAATCCGCACCCATAAAGTAAGCCTAATAAAATTCTGTGTTTAAGGTATTTTGGTGCTTTAAGAAGCCGTTTAATTTCTTCACGACTTAAAACAACAGGTAATTTTTTTTCTTTTTTAATACTTGGCAATTCAATTCGTTTGTCTTTGAGTCCATACATCCGAAAAATAAACCTTAACCCATAAACACTATGTTTAAAGTAAGAATCTGAAGGAGTATTGTGTTCTTGTTGAAGCAAATACAAATAGTCATTGATTTGGTCTGCATCCAGTTCTGTAGGCAGTTGCTCAAAGTGAAGTGCCATTTTAGCTATATTACGGGCATAATTTTTAAAAGTACTCATACTTTTACCGGAAATAGAAATTTTTTTTTGAAATTCAGCTAATAAATCTGAAAAACCTGCTACTTTTGTGCAAGCAGTAGCAATAAGAGTTTGTGATGAATCTGAAACTTTCATTGTCAAAAATATTTAAAAGGTTAAAAATAATTTATTCCATAACAATGATAAGGGTTATCACACTCTTAGGCTACTGTAGGTTTAGTGCAACATCGTCTATAAAACATTTGGCAGTCAGTGAGTTACCTATCATTTCTGCTCGTATCATAGGTACTTGTAACTTGACAGGACAGTGCTTCGAAATTGGCAACAAAAACATACCGCCAATCCGTTACCTCAGAGCCCTTTAACAAGTGACTCTATTGGGGAGTTAAAAGTTATTAGTACTTAAATCACCAACAATTTGAATATTAATTAATTCTGCTATGGATAACAAAAAATATTTTTTTTATCGTTTAAAACTTTGTACCTGAATAGTAGCGATTTTTAATATGATTATGAGATAAGGAAAAGAATACCTGAATCCCAACGGAACGAAATTACAGAAAATTAAACCGGGGAGATTCAGTACTCATGTCATACCTACGTCACTTAATCACTCACGTTTTACCTGATTTTACTATCATGACATACCTTTGGCACTTACCTCATGCTCTGTAAAATGACTTTGCAAAATGCAGCATTTCCGTTATTGGTAATACAGGCTGAATAGTCTCAAATGTATTAACTCAAAAAGTGAGAGCAGACAAAGACAAAAGACAGACTCAAGCGTCATCACCGGCTTGCAGGTTTTGGGAAAAGCAATACCTTTGCACCACAAAATTTTACTTCGAATGACAACAGAAGACTTGAAAAATCTTAGTGAGCGTGTTTCTGCGCTAAGGAGGTATCTTTGACATAGGCGGGAAAGAAAAACAAATCTCAGAACTCGAAAAACTTACACAATCACCCACTTTCTGGAACAATCCCTCTGAAGCTGAGGAAACCCTGAAAAACATTAAATCGTTGAAAAAATGGGTAACCCTTGTTCATGAGCTTGAAAATGCAATTGAGGAAACCGAAGTAGCCTATGAGTATTTCAAGGAAGGAGAATTGAAAGAGGAGGAAGTGGAAAAGACATATCGTATCTGCCTCGAAAAGGTTGAGAATGTGGAATTTATGAAAATGCTTTCCAAAGAAGAAGATGCCCTGAGTGCCGTACTGGAACTCAACAGCGGAGCGGGTGGAACCGAAAGTCAGGACTGGGTGAGCATGTTGCTGAGAATGTATGTGATGTGGGCTGAAAGAAAAGGATACAAAGTCAGCCTCGTCAATCAGGTGGTGGGTGAAGAGGCCGGCTATAAATCAGTTGTCATTGAAATTGAAGGCGATTATGCTTTTGGGTATCTGAAAGGAGAAAACGGGGTTCACCGCCTGGTCAGAATTTCTCCCTTTGATTCCAACGCAAGACGCCATACTTCATTTGCCAGCGTTTATGTGTATCCCCTCGTTGACGATTCCATCGACATTGAAATAAAAGAAGCAGATCTCACCTGGGAAACTTTTCGTTCGAGCGGAGCCGGTGGTCAGAATGTCAATAAAGTGGAAACAGCTGTCCGCCTTTACCACAAACCCACTAATATCGTGGTGGAATGTCAGGAAGAGCGTTCCCAGATGAAAAACAAGGAAATTGCATTAAAGCTTTTAAAATCAAGGCTTTATGAAATTGAAATTCAAAAACGCAACAAAGAAAGGGAAGAGATAGAAGCCTCCAAAATGAAAATTGAATGGGGTGCTCAGATCAGAAACTATGTCATGCATCCCTACAAACTGGTAAAAGACCTCCGCACGGGTGTCGAAACAGGGAATGTCCAGGCTGTGATGGATGGTGAGCTGGATGAATTTCTGAAAACCTATCTGATGAAGTTCAGCTGATCATAACTGCTTCTCCTCTACTCTGCAAAGAATTTCAGGAAATAAACATTTTTATCATCAGTTATTTTCAAGAGATAAATGCCTGAAGGCAACATTCCGGCATCCAATTCTTCCATCACATGACTTTCAATCAATAATTCACCGCTGACTGAATAAATGCTGACTGAAGCGTTTTTTTGCGTTAACTCTTCAGGCCAGAAAAACTTGATTTTCTTTTCATTAACTGAATACCATGCCTGAAACGGAGTAAAAGGTTCATTCATCCCGCTGCAGTCATAAAAATAAATCCGGACACTGTCGCTGTTTTCACATCCAAATGTATTGGTTACTTTCACATGAAAAACTTTCAGTCCGGAGTCGGCAGGTTTTGTAACGGTAAAGATGCTGTCGGTGCTGTTGTCCTGCCATAAATATTTCGGATAACCGTAAGGAGCGTGCAGATCATATCCTGAAAATTTCTGAAGGCAAAAAGACGTATCTTTTCCCAAATCAAATACAGGATAGGAATGCTGAACAACATGAACCGTATCGGTAAATGCACATCCTTTCCTGGTTACCTTCGCCTTTACATCGAGTGTTTTATCCTGATTATCAACTGGCTGAAAGATATATTTCTTTGAAAAAAAAGTATCCTGCCAGCAATAGGTATCCCAATTGTTTCCGGCAACGAGTTCAATACTTTCATTGGCACAAACCTCCACACTGTCGGTCAGGTTAAAAACAAGGGGGTCGAATTCATCAGCTCCAATATCAGGTGGGTTTTTGCGGTTTTCAAGTTCAATATCTTTGGATACCTGAGAAAAATAAGTTCCTGCCCCGTCAAGAGCAGGGGTAAAGGTAAACAAAAGCGTATCCGAACAAAACCCGGGATCGACCTGAAGCGATTGATTGTCGAAACCAATGGAATCGCGCCATGCCGCCACTGAAGGATAATCAATGCCGTCATGGTGCACATAAGTGTTTGAATTAGTAAAATATGCATTGTAATCAATGCTGAGGTTCTGCCCGTTAGTGATTTCCATGCAGTGCCCCTCAGCCTTATTGCTGAAAATATTGGATGCAATGTTCAGAAAGCGTGGGGAAAACAAGGTCAGGTTTACACTCCCCTGTGTACTGCCTGTCAGATGAGTACTGTTGTGTGCAAGAATTATATCGGTGGAATTGTAAATGCTGATGGCAGAGGTAAAGGCCTCTGTGATGGAAGAAATAAAATTATTGGCTATCAGAAACTCATTCTGATACATTCCCGAACTTTTAAACAACCTGATGCCGAATGCGTTGGCTTTGTTTTTTGAAATAATGATTTTGTTTTCAAGAACTTTTCCCTTGCTGCTGCAGGATTCAAGGTTAATGGCCGTATAAGGCAAAATATTCCCGTAAGAATGAATGTAATTTGCGGAAATCACAGGTTCAAAATGATTTTTCAGATAAACAGATCCGGTGCTCTGGCCTTTAAAAGTGTTTTTCTGAATGTAGGTATAAAGATCAGGAGTGGTTTCATTCCCATTCATCCGGATGGCATAACTTCCGTTTAAAAACTCATTGTTCATAAAAATAGTGTACGTATTGCCGTAGCCTGCAGGATAAGGTGCAGAATAAACGAGTTCCGCCCCGTTTTTCCAACCAAGGAAACGGCAATTATAAAACTGAACCCCGGTGCAATAGGTACTGATCTCAACAAGACGCCCGCTTATGGTGTC
>JAAYUY010000231.1 GCA_012517435.1 Sphingobacteriales bacterium
ACATAATACAAGACTTCATCGGAATCAACATTGGTGTGGAAATAAGGAGCCGGGACCGATAAGGGATGATAATCATAGAGGCGTGGGACAAACGAACATATCACATAGGCATTGCTTTCAAACATCTGGTGAACGGGTGGTGGCTGGTGAATACGTCCTGTAATCGGCTCAAAATCATGAATCGAAATGATATAGGGATACTGGCAGCCATCCCATCCCACCACATCAAAGGGATGATATTGAAAATGATAGGGAAAAACCTTATCTTCTTTTTTCAACATCACCAGAAAATCTCCTTTTTCATCAAAAGTCTGAAGATTTTCAGGCTTTCTGATATCCCTTTCGCAAAAGGGGGAATGTTCAAGCAACTGTCCTTCCTCATTCATATAGCGTTTTGGAAATCGAATGGGCATAAAGGATTCCGCTATCAAAAGCAAATTGTCATTGGTCTCAAAATCAATCTGATAAATGGTACCTTTCGGAATGATGATATAATCACCGTAGCCAAATTTCAGGCTTCCGAAAACCGACTTCAACAAACCTGAACCCTTGTGAACAAACAACATTTCGTGAGCCGAAGCATTTCTGAAAAAATAATTTTTCATCGACTGGCGGGGAGCAGACAATGCAATGTAAATGTCGTTATTTACCAGTAAATATTTCCTCGACACCAGATAATCATCTTCAGGCTTAATATTAGCTCCGAAAAAGCTTCGGTGTTGCATGTTGTTATCAATTGCAATTTCAGGAGAAAAATCAAATTCTTTGTCGATTCTTGTTACTTCGGTAGGGGCATGCAGATGGTAGGTCAGGGAATAAATATCTGAAAATCCTTCAGTTGAAATTAATTGTTCACGGTAAAGTTTTCCTTCAGCCGAACGAAACTGAATATGTCTTTTTCGTGGTATTTTACCAAGTGAATGATAATGAGGCATACTTATTAATTTATTTAGTCTTAATCTAATAAGAATTTTTCAGGGAGCAAAGGTAAAAAATATTATCATTTTATCAAGGCATGATATTTGGAAAATCAGCCGGAAAAATAAGCATGAATATTTTAGCCGAAAAATACAGCATAGGAGAAATGGAGCTGAAAAACCGTATTGTCATGGCTCCGTTGACACGAAGGCGTTATCCGGAATCCGGAATCCCTTCTGAGATTAATCGTATATATTACCTACAAAGAGCATCAGCAGGACTCATTATTGCAGAAGCAACCAATATTTCAGCTTACAAAGGTTATCCGAACACTCCGGGAATTTATACGGCAGAGCAGGCAGAAGGCTGGAAAAACATCACGGAAGCGGTTCACCAGGCTGGAGGAAAAATCTTCATTCAGTTGTGGCATACAGGAAGATATTCGCATCCTGATTTATTACCCGAAGGACAATGGCCGGTATCAGCATCTCCGCTTATTTTCGATGGAAAAATAAATACGCCAGCGGGGTACCGACCTCTCGAAGTCCCCAAAGAATTAAGCTCAGATGAAATTAGATTGATCATCAGTGACTTTACAAATGCTGCAAAAAATGCACTTCAGGCCGGATTTGACGGTATTGAAATACATGCAGCAAACGGTTACCTGATCAACCAGTTTTTATGTGATAATACCAATATCCGCAAAGATGAATATGGTGGCAGTGTTGAAAAAAGGTTCAGGTTTCTGGCTGAAATTCTTGAAAGCACCATCCGTATTTTCGGAAAAAACAGGGTAGGGGTACGTCTTTCGCCAGCTGGTATTAAAAATGGCATGGCAGACAGCAATCCGGCTCTGCATTTTAGTCAGATTATCAGCATGTTAAATGATTTTCAGCTTGCCTATCTTCACCTGATTGAGCCTTTGTTGCCTGTTGATCACCTGCAAAATTATCCGCTTAAAGTGGCTGAATATTTCCGACCCTTTTACCACGGAACTTTAATCGCCAATGGGAATATCCATCCTTTTGATGCTGAAAATGTGATTAAAAACAAGGTGGCAGACCTGATAGCCTTTGGCAAATATTTCATTTCAAATCCTGACCTGCCTTACCGCATTTTCAACAGGCTTGAACTTCAGCCCTGGGATGAAAGTACCTTTTATACCTCCGGAGAAAAAGGCTACATCGATTACCCGCTTATTAAGGAATAAACATCGGAAGTTTTAATTTTAAAAAAATCAATACACTAAATGTTTATTGATGAAAATTCAGTAACAAGTCAAGGAATTTTCAATTCAGTTGTTCATAACTTTTCTTTCTAACTTCATGAATTTCAATCATGTAAGGAAGTTATTCACAATCCACAATCATTTATTCAGAATAGTGAATAAAATGTGATGAAAATCCGGCTGAAAAAACGCTCTGTTCGGAAGAGATGATAGTACATTTGTATCATCAGGTAAGCGATAAAAAAGTTCTTTTAAAGCCTGGGATAAGAGTAAAAAGGTGAAAGCCCGATGAAATTATCCGGTTCTGATGATGCCACCGAAAGGTGAAACAAGTCAGGACAGCGAGTGAAGCCAGGGGTGTCGACAGAAGGTCTTGTATCGGAAGGAGACATACCGGACCAGCGAAAAGCTGGTTAGCTGCGAAGGAAGAACCGGAAGGCTGAATTCTCCGGAAAACAGTCGGAAGGTTCACGGTAGTTTCGACAGTTGTGTTAACCACAACGAGGGAAACCACTTCCGAGTCAGCATTGGATGAAAGATGCAGGGGGGTAACACTTCAGGTATCCGACATCCAGCGCCAGAAAGTTGCCGAAAGGCAAACCGGAAGGTAATGCTGGCAAAGAAGGCCGGATACGGAATTCAGGGGTAACAGCCTGAAGGAAGGCCGGCAGGTAAGCCCGCTGAAATTACCGGCTTAATAACCGTAGCCTGACGTTCGTAACAGCCACGGCTGTGAAGAATGGAAAGGGGAGTTGTCGGACAGACGGCTTCCCTTTCGTGTTTTTAATGCTTCCTCATCTCCCTCAGGTGAATAACAGTAGTTTTTAGTAGCCCATAACAATCCATGGTTTCTCAACATCTCTCCGAATTGCCTCTTTTTCTTCTCCTGTCCATGTTCTTTTATATGTCTGAATTAGTGTTTTTAATTCACTAATTTAGTACTGATGTTTAGGGGGATAGATCAAAACGGTTGATGTTGTGTTGCGTTTTACTCATAGCCCACGGTTTAAACCGTGGGCTATAAATGATAATTGACATATTGATAATGGATTTATCCATTTTCCTTGGGTGTTTTATTGATTGAATTTTCAATGATGGCAATTTCTTCTTCCGTTAAATCATATAACTGGTAAACCATTTGATTGAGTTTCATTATTTCAGTAGTCGCATCTTCACCATTCGCTTTCATTTCAGTTATTTTTAAAACCAACGATTCAAATTTAGATTCTTCGCTTTTGCTTTTTGGAAACTTCAATGGAAGCTTTTTCAAGTGTATGCCTTTTATGTAAGGAAAGACATCTGGATTGGTTATCATTTTTTTATTGAAGTAATACTCTAATAAATTTGAATTCAAAAGACCTGTAACGACTTTTAAATTTATAGTTTTTCCTATTTTCGGATATAAATTGTAAATACTTTGGTCAGTGTAATATTTTTCAAAATCAATTGCTGCAATTAACCTGTTACCTGTCTTGCGAACTAATATTTTTTCTTTTTGAAGATATACGCTCTCGTCTGTATTACTGTGTAATTCATCTTTAAGGAAATTTATAAATAACTTTTCCGGTTTAAGTTCAAAGTTTTCAATGTGCTTTCCTTGCAGATATTTTTTGTGGTTTGAATCTCTCTTTGATGTTGATAAAAATTTCTTTATGCCATTTGCAACAATACCAACGTAAACCTCCAAATAATCATCAACATACTCGCAGTCCGTTTCGATTTTTGCGAGTATTAAATCTTCATTCTTATTTGTTTTGAGATTTATTACAAAGTCATTTTTTTCATCATTCCAAGTCGATTGAGAATACGTTTTGACATCTTCTAAATTCAGAAAGTCTAAATCTGATTTTCTAATTGCTATTGTTACTAAATCCTTACTATGCTTGTTTTTTGTAAACAATATTATTGAATCAGTAACAGCTTCGAATACTTTATTTGCAAATGATACAATTTGCGATATATGATACTTTGTAATAAGATATTTTCTGATTTTTTTTAGATACTCATTTTGAAGGATTGTACTTGGAATAATGAATGACAAAGTCCCATTCACAGACAATAAGTTCACACCTCTTTCCGTAAACAAAGCATAACTATTAACTTTGTACTCAGCTGAATTATGATACAACGCAATCAATTGTTTAACTTCTGCATCAGAAATATCAACTACTTCTTTTCCTTTATAAGTAATATACGGTGGATTTCCAATCACAATATCAAACCCATCTTTTACATCATTACCAAACATCCATTCGGGTTCAAACCAGTTGGCAAAGTGGTTTTGGTCGTAAGGGTCGAAAGATGAAATCTGTTGGGCAACTTTTTGTATAGTATCTTTGTTATCGGCTGCTTTCAGTAAGTTTATTTGTTTTTCAATAAATGAAATGGTGCTTTTTTGGGTTTTTATTTTTTCTTTCTTTTTGTCAATAACTGTGGTTTCTGTTTCACCAAAAATATTAGTGCTTTCAATAGTTTCTTTTTGCTCAGGTGCGGCTTCAATTTGAACCAGTTTCTTTTTTGCCTCGGATAATTGCTTTTCGAGGTTTTTTATTTCATCTTCCTTTTTGTTTATTAAGGTATCGCTTATTTGAGCTGCAATTTTTTTGCGAAGTTCTTTATCCTGCTTTTTTAAATCAAGTTTTTCTTCTCTTGTTTTCGCATTAAAGTATGCGTGCCGTGTGGCTTTAAGTTGCTCTTGCAATAGTTTAATGGTGTTGTTTTCCGAAAATAAATCGGTTGTGGGTATTTCTAAACTTATCAGCGTATTGGCTGCCACAAACTTTGTTTCGAGGTTGGGCAACGAACGGAAACCAAGGTTTTCTTTTTTAGGGTCTTTGTCCTGGTCAATTATCAACGAAATAAAGAAGCGGAGTTTTGAAATCTGCACGGCAATGGGCTGTATGTCTATGCCATAAATGCAGTTTTCAATCAGGTAGAGTTTACGGGCGTAGTCGTCAAAATAGTTTTTACTTTCAAAAATTTCATCAATTTCTTTCAAACGTTCATCCACTGCCTGAATCGCTTTTTCGCGCACTGCTTTATCGCTTAATCCTTCAATGGCTTTTTTATCTTTTTCGAGTTCTTTAATCTGGTTGCCAATGATTTTTTCTTTCTGCTGTGCTTTCCATTTCACATTACCGGGGTCAAGCTTTTGCAGTAAATAAACCATTTTGTGTAATACACCCATTGGAAAAGCCCCCGAACCGCAGGCAGGGTCGAGTATTTTGGCATTATTTATTGCTTCAATAAGTTTATCAGTTTCTTCAGGGTTAAACGGATTGCCTTCGTCATTGTATGAAAACAATTTCCTTAAACGGACCTCAAAGGTATCAGAAGCATCCTTGCTTCTGCTTAACAAGTACTCCCCCTGCTTCAAATTAGCCTTCACCGGATTTTGTCTGATATAGTTCCTAATTGCATTTAATGCTTTTTCATTTCTTACAATATGATCATAAGATTCATGCATCCAAAGTTGACCTTTATTACCGGTTACTTTATTAATTTCGTTTGCCGTAAAAGATTTCCACGAATGAAGAATATCGGGCATTTTATTCTCTCCCAAAGGTCTTAAAAGTATATGCACGTGATTTGGCATAATAACCCAATCATCTAAAACATAGCGTTGGTTATTAAAATGATTAAAAGCATCAGCAACAATTTTCGAAATTTCAGGATTTTTAAGGATACAACTTCCTTTACCATTATTTAAAAGCGATTCTATTCTGTCAGAAAAAAGGCGATAATATTCTTTAATTTGTTCTTTAGTGTATTCTCCTTTTTCATTCTTTTTGTTTTTTTTAAGCCATACTTCCCTTTCAGCTTTAATTTGTTCAGCTACTTCAGCAGGAATAGAATCGGCTAAGCGAAAAGTAACAAAATACCAAACACTTTCCTGCTGCCAATGAGGAAGGTTGCCCGTATGAATCTGGATTTCGTTGTTAGGGTTGAAAAAGGTTTCAAAAGCATCCTGCTTTTGATTTAATTCGTGAGCAGGGATGCTAAATGAGCTTTCTTTTTCGTGAGCAGAGATGCTCACGACACTTTTCAGGTATTCAATTAATGATTCGTCAACCATATAATTGACAATCTCACGGGGCGTATAGAAACTGCCGGTTTGTTTACGTGCAGTGGTTTTGGTTTCGGGGTTGTAACTTGCTAAAAGGTTTTCAAACACTTTACCCAACAATTCAGGGTCAAGGGCAATTTCTTCCTCTATTGGGGTGTTTTCAGCAACAGTAAATTTGTAACTGTTTAAAATGCCTATCAATCCTTTTGTTACATATCGCTTGCCTCGTGTGCCATAAGTCTCATTCAAATCAACCTCAGTTTCTTCTCCAAAAAACAAATAATCTGGCACAATAGCTTGTTTGCCATCAATACGGGTAAACCCATCAACAAATATTTGTTCTTTCTTTCCCTTTTCAAGTTTTTCTTCATCAAACTTATCAAGGCAATCGAACAAACCGCCATTTAAAAACGGAATGTCTTTGAATAAATCAATAACCTCATCTTTAGAAATTTTGAAATTATCAGTATAGCGATATTTATTTTTTATGCCTTGATCATTTTTGTTTTTACGTTCGTGGTCTTCTGCAAAACACCTTTCGTTCATTTTTTGATTGAGCGTACCAAAGAACAAGTTTTGCAGGATTGCCTGATAATAGTTGCTTGACTTCTTGTTTTTCTGAAAATCCTTTAAAATCGTTGAAATGTATTTTTCATCAAACAGAGAAGCCGGAACAAGATTTTTTTCTTTGATAAACCAAATAAAAATAACCCTTGTAATAAGGCGAATGAGGTTAGTGGCGTTGCGTACATCTTTGTTTTTCTCAATATCGTCAGGGAATTGCACTTTATCCATTGCCCAGAAATACCAGTTGGCAAGCTCCTGAAAGAATTTTTTGTTCAGAATATTTACATCAAGCACTTCTAACCATCGTGCGTGAAGCTGTGCATAGTTTGTAACTCCTGCCGGTTTAACAAGGTCGAGCAAGATGCGTTGATGCCCTGCGTGTGTGTTTCTCGTGAAAATATCTCTCAGGATAATCACTTTCCCAGCCTTTTCGCCCTGCCTCCAGTTTTGTAAATATTTGAATCGTTCACTGATAGCAATGGAAATGACTGCTTCGTTTTCGATAGTGTATTTTAATACCAATGCTACCGGCATTTTCTGGCTTATGCGATTAAATGCCCTCGTAATTTCAGATATTTCAGTTCGTGTTGGTTTCTTTGATAGTTCCAAAGCAAAAAGCATCAGCCCATCATAGTTTTTATCGCCTTGCTCAATGGCATTATTTATAGTGTATTTTTCTTCAAACAAGGATGTTTGAAAAACACTATCATCAATGATACCAATAAAATAAGTGCTTTTAATGGAATTAAAAACCTCGTTGTCTTTGTAAAAGCTTTTCAATAAATCTTTTGTGGGCAATGCTTCAGCAGTATTTGAATTGAGTTTAATCCCTAATTGCTGAAACAGGTTGGTTGCTGCTTCAAAAAGATTGGTTGTATTGAAAATATTCAGGTTCATAGTGTAGCTATTTTAGTTTCTTAATGTTCATGTTATTTACGAGTGATTTCATTTGCTGAATGGCAGTTTGGTTCAACTGTCTCAACCTTTCGGGTTGATTTAATCCCTGATAAATCAGCACGGCATTAATGCTTTCGAGGTTTGATAGCACAACCAATTGTTCAATCGTAGCATAATCGCGTATATTTCCATCTTTTTCGGGATTTTCATCTCGCCACTGACGAGCTGTTTTACCAAATAAGGCAACATTAAGCAAATCTGCTTCATCGGCATAAATAAATTGTATCTGGTTTTTGGTTAATTCTTCAGGAATCAGATTTTCTTTAATAGCATCGGTATGGATGTGGTAATTTACTTTGGCTAAGGTTCGCTGGAGGTTCCATTCGAGTTTTAATCGGTCATTTTCATCTGCTTTAAGGCGTTGGAATTCTTTAATCACATAGAGTTTGAATTCAATTGAAATCCAGGAAGCAAACTCAAACGCAATATCTTTGTGAGCAAAGGTTCCGCCATACCTGCCTGATTTTGATATAATACCAATTGCATTGGTGTTCTCTATCCATTTTTTGGGGGTCATCACAAAGCTGTTTAGCCCTGCTTGTTTTCTAAACCCCTCGAATTCGAGGGATTTAAAATCGGGATTGTAGATACTCTCCCAAAAACCCAATAATTCAATTGTATTACGATTACGCATCCAGTTTTGGATAATAGTATCGGTATGCTCAGCGTCTTTATGTTTGGCAATATCAGTTAAGGAAATATAATCATCATTCTCGCTTTTAAGAATGGTTATTTCAGTCCCTTTTACCTCTATTTTAGAATTCTTTGCCATTCGATTACTTATTTGAGATTACAAACCAGTTTATTAAATCAAAATTTTCGGGCTTAAACTTATCTTCAAGTTTCTTTTGTTCCGGAGAAATATGTTTAGGTACTATATTTCCTGAGAACAAATCCTGAATTTGATTGACAGCTACCGGCATTGCTTGTGATTTAACCCAGTTGGAAACGGAGTCGGAGAGTTGTTTAATTATGTCTTTATCGGCATTTTCTATTTGTTTTGGAACATAACGCGGTTCAAGCTTATGATGTCGCAACAATGTAAGTATTTCCTGATTATTATTTAATAAAACGCCTTTGCCTTTATCATTAAAAGATTGATGTAGAAGATAGATTTCTTCATAAACGTGTTTTATAACTTCATCAGGTCTTTTGGGATAACCAATAACAGCCACAATGCTATCGGGCATCTCCTTCCATTTTTTGTTTGGTTTAAATTTGAAACCTGTAAAAACGCCATTGGGAATTTTCTTAAAAAACTCCTCGTTCTTTTTGAAAAACTCAAACAATTCCTGTCTGAATTGCTCAAGTGATAAATCATTTAAGCCAAGCGTTTCATCGTTAACTTCAATATCATCCCATGTTACCTGCAACTGTTCGAGCATTTTTTGAGCTTGTTTTGGCAACAAAGGATTATCTTCAATCATTTTCTGAAATTCGGGAGTAAGATTTTCGTCCATTTCAGTTCCAACAACACTCATTAAAGCCATCCGGTTTTCAACTCGTGATTTCAATCGTAAATAATCTTCATAGTTTTTCCCGGGCCAGAAATTAATTCCGTAAATCGTTTTATTCGGAGAACCAAGACGGTCAATACGCCCCATTCGTTGAATCAGGCGAACCGGATTCCAATGTATATCGTAATTTACGACAGTGTCGCAATCCTGCAGGTTTTGTCCTTCGCTTAAGCAGTCGGTAGCAATCAGAACATCAATTGGGGATTCAATTTTTTTAAGCGTATTTTTATCGTGTTTTCTGATTATTTCAAGCCACTTTTCATAAGATACTTTCCATTTATCCCCTTCTTTAAATTCATCACCCAGATTCGCTTTTTCGTACAGTTCACTCCAGTCTTTTTCGTTGTAGAGTTTGGTAAAGGGAGCAAATCGTTCAAGAATGATTTCAAATTTTTCGCCTGTATAACCGTCTATTGTTTCACTGATTGAGCCGGAAACATAGGCAAGGTTTGCAATTTTATGTTCTTTGAGTTTATCGTAAAGGAATTTTGCTGTGTCTTTGAATACGGTAAAAATTAATACTTTTTTGTTTTCTCCTTTTTGTTTTGTTTTAATGTGCTCAATGAGTTTATCTAATTTCGGGTCGTTGGTCTTTTTCTCATTGAAATCCTTTTCAAAACTATTAAGGTTGTCCTTTAGCTTTTTGAGTTTCACAATGTCTTCTTCAAGATGCTTTTTGAACAGGTCAATGTTGGTAATTGATGATAAAGCAACAGGATTCTTTTTCCCGAGAGTTATTGGTTCTTCATCTTCACCGTTAATTTCTGCTGCTATTTCTTCAATTTCTTCATGGTCTTCTCCTGTGAGTTCGCTTTCAATAGTTGTATCTTGGTTTGTTTTTATAAATTTCTCAACCTTTTCTAAAGCATTTATATGATGCTTGTAGATGTTTTCAACTGTTAATTTAAATGAATACCAGCTTGACTCAAGCCTCTTAATTAACAGGATATACATCATTTTAACCAAAAACTTTTCACGCTGTTTAGGGTTTTCCAAAACACTCTCAATTATTAAGTCCTTAATGTATTCTGATGGGCGATAAGCAGTAAGGTTAATTTGCAAAGAATCCAGTATATCGTCAAATGATTTTAAGTTTCCAATCTTTTCAGGAGTGATATAATTGTTTATTGGTTCTGCTTTTTTGGGGAAATTCATTTCGCCAAACTCGCTTTCAATTAGTTTTCTTGTTCTGGCTACAATAAGAGCATCCGTTAATTTTTCAAATTTTAAAGGCAATTTGCTTATAAAGTCAGCAATTTTTCTGTTTTCAAGTTTTGTCCATTCTCCAAAATCTTTTTGAGCATTTCGGAAAATGTTCTCTAAACTTTCAATTTCCAAATCAGTTTCTTTAAAGCCATCATCTTGTCCTTTGGTCATCAATTTAAACTGATTCCTGATGTCCATCAATTTGTTGTTGATAGGTGTGGCTGAAAGATGCAGTACTTTTACATCTCGTTTAATCCTTTCAGGCATTAAAATATTATCTACTAAAAACTTGTAGCGAGCAGATTTGTCATTTCGCAAGTTGTGACTTTCATCTATAACGATTAGCAGCTTTTGTTTTCTTTGAATTTTAATAAGTGGAAAGTCGGGATAACCGGTTGTTAATCGTTCGTCTTGCAGGTCTGTATGGTTTCTTACATAGTAATCAATCTCGTCACGTTCAAACCTTGAACCTCTGTGAGATTGGTACTGTTCCCAATTATTCCGTAGCTTTTTTGGGCAAAATAAAACTACTGTATAACCTTTGGTTTCAAAATATTTCATTACAGCTAAAGCAGTCCAGGTTTTACCCAAACCAACTGCATCGGCAAGTATTGCTCCGTTGAATTTTTGAAGCATTTTAATCAAACTAATTACACCCTTTTGCTGATACGGATATAAAGTCTTATAAATAATGGTTTCCTCTAAATGTGCAATTTCACGTTTAAATTCAGCATCAGTAGAAAGTGCAAGTAAATCGTCTTTGAATAATTCGTAAAGGACTTTATAGTACAAATCAATCGGTTCCCAAGGTTTCCAAAGGTTTGAAATAAGTTCAATCAAATGTTTTTTTACATCAACTTTAGTTTTATCGGGCAGCTCAATTTTTTCCTGTGCAACATTATCCCATTGATGTTGAAACCATTTTTTTATTTCTTTATAATCATTGTCATTTCCGGTTGAGGCGGTATTTAATTCAATATTGCTACTGTCTTTTATTCCAAGTCCGGCATCTGTCAAGTTGGAGCTGCCTATAATATGAAAGTTTTTTCTTGTGTCTTTGTCGTTATAGATGTATGCTTTTGCGTGACAGAAATTCCGTTGAATCGTTTTAACTAAAACTTTGTCCTGCTTTAAAAATTCAACTGCTTTTTGAGCCGAAGCACTAAGAGTAAATGTACTTATGATACTTGGGTCGCCATTAAGTAAGTCAATAACTTTATTTAGTTGAGATTCTTCTTGCATAAGGTTTCCCAGAATCATCCTGAATTTTTCAGCTTGATTTACATCATCTTTCATCAATGCCAAGGCATTAACTGAGAAAAAGCCGGAAACTATATCAAGTCCGCCTTTTTCAGTATAGTTTTTAATGAAGTCGAATACTTTGTAAAATTCGCTGTCTTCAGTTTTTGTCTTGTTATCTAATAGCATGATATCTTTGGTTTAATCAGAATTGTAAATATAGTACTTCCTTGTTGGTCGGCAAGATTGCACTCTTTGATAAAGCTTTGGTTGTAGCATAAGCTTGTGGGGCTTTGGTCCATATATAATCAGGATGTGCAATGTGGTTTGGCAGAATTTCAAAATTTACGTGGGGTGGGTAAAAGAAATTAAAACACATTTGGTTCGGTTCCGAAAGCTTTCGGGATCGGTTAATTTGTCTATCATTTTCGTTTTTCATACCAAGCTTAATATTCTAATTTCATTGTCAATTTGCTGTGTCGTTGTCCTTTCTCCGCTTGTGCATAACGATTGAATATATGCAATACCGCGCATATTTTTACTTTACTTGAATATGCCTTAGCCATAAAAATTATTTTAAATTAAAATTCTGATGGCAAAATTAATAATATTATTTATACTGTCAAATGAACAAAGGCCTAATTATTTTTTCCATACCTTTTGTGGTTATATGTGTGTAAATTTCAGTGGTTTTTTGATTTCTCGTCATATATCGCACCTAATGAAGCATGAAGTTCTCTGACTACGAATTTCTCACTAATTATTTTAAAAAATGAGTTTTTGCACAGTCTGACAGCTGTTAGCAGTAGTGGCTCTATTTTTCGTCAACTTCATTATCAAATAGTTCGTGTAGTTTTTGTTGTAAAAGTTTCTTGTCGGGTAGTTGTGTTTTATATTCCGAAACCATTGTTGGTGAAAGACTTCTACTTAAAGCATATTCAACAACTTCACTGTCTTTGTCCTTGCATAGCAAAACTCCAATGCTCGGATTTTCGTTTGGCTTTTTCACGTCTCTATCCAATGCTTCCAAGTAAAAGTTAAGCTGTCCCAAGTGGTCAGGCTTGAATTTGTCAGCTTTAAGTTCAAAAGCTACTAAACATTGTAGTCCACGGTGGTAGAAAAGCAGGTCAATGTAAAAGTCGCTGTTACCAACTTGCAACTTATATTCTTCTCCTATGAACAAAAAGTCTTTCCCGAGTTCGAGAATGAAATTTTTCATTTGTCTTACAAGTCCACGTTGTAAATCGCTTTCACTATGTGGGTCAGGTAAGTTCAAAAATTCAAAAACATAGCTGTCTTTGAAGGTGTTCGAGAGGTCGTTTTTACTTTCTCTCACCGCTGGCGAGAGTTTTGAATTGCCTATCATTGTCCGCTCGAAAAAGCTTGCAGATATTTGTCGGTCAAGTTCTCGTTTGCTATAGTTTTCTTGTTTTACGAGTTTGATGTAAAATTCCATTTCTTCAATGGTTTTACACCTGGAAAAAATCAGTAGATTGTTTGTCCAGCTAATTTCTCTCACCAGTGGTGAGAGTTTTGGGAAGTCCTTGTAAGTCTCGTAAAACTGCTTCATTCTCCAAATATTTTTATCGGAGAAGCCTTTTATTTCTGGTTCTTGTGTCTGTATGAAATTGGCTAATTCTGTTACCACAGAGTCGCCCCATTCTGATTGTTCAATTTTCTTGCTGATATATTCTCCAATATTCCAATAGAGATTTATCAGTTCAGCGTTTACGGCTTTTATAGCGTTAGTCCGAGATTGTTTTATAAGTTGAATGATTTCCGTAAAACGATTGTCCATTATGTATTTCTATTTGCCACAAATTAATGTTTTTTCAGTCGTGATTCTCTTTTAGAACTGGTCTTCTGCCATTACTGCCAACGTCAGTCTGTGCAGAAACTCACTCAGGTTAATAATAATTTGTGAACAAATATAGGGAAAGATTTGATATGTGAACAAAATTGTATTAATATCTTCGAAGCATGGCAACATTAATTGGAAATAATAACAGCTATCAGACTACACCGGTTTTCATTTTTTGTCTGTTTTGAGGACTTTTTTCAGCTCATTCAGGCTTCGCCAATTTTTCTACCCCGAAAATTGATATTCTTATATCGCACTGATTGATAAAATGAGAACTGCTTCCTTTAATTTGTTTAACAACTTCTGAAATTGTTTTTTGTGGATTCAACAAAAACAATCAATGGATATGGTCGGGCATTCCGTTAACTATACCTACCGGACAACCTAATTCTTTCAATTGATTGGCAAGAAAAGAAAAAATCTTGTTTTCGACATCCGTTTTTATTATCGGAATGCGTTCTTTGGTTGACCATACGGCATGTATCCAAATTTTATTAAACGAATGGGACATTTTGTATTGTTTTAATTCATTTTGAAACCGTTGAAACGGTTGATTTTGTGTTGCGTTTTACTCATTGCCCATGGTTTAAACCATGGGCAATGATTGGTTATTGACATATTGATAATGGATTTATCCATTTTACTTGGGTGTTTTATTGGTTGAATTTTCAATGATGGCGATTTCTGCTTCCGTTAAATCATACAACTGGTAAACCAAGGTGTCTATTTGCTTTTCTAATGCAGTTGTATCTGCCTGTGGGTTGGCTTTTTTGGCAGTGAGGATTTGATCAACTATACTCGTTATTTCTGCTTTTTTACATACTACTTTTAATACCTGTTGTATGCTTCTTGAAGAGTATTGTCCACCGTTAACTCCTTCAGATAAATAATCTTCAGGTCTGTATTTCCTGTAATATAACTTTAACATTTCCAATACTTTAGTGATAATTAAGTGACTGTACCGATGACCACTACCCATAATGTCTTTTTCTGGTTGCGGCAATATGTGAAGCAACCGTCCATCATTTTTTCGTAAAATTATTTTATTTAGAATGAATTTAAATTATGACCTTTGCAGCAGAAAAAGAGATGAAAATAATAGAAGAAAACCTGATATTGTTCTTTAAAGAGCTTTATTCCATTACAGTGGAAATGTCACCATACATTATGCTCGGTTTTCTGTTTGCCGGAATTCTTCATGTGGTCATCAGACAGGCCGTTCTACAGAAATATTTCGGCCAATCCAACCTGAAATCTGTTATCTATGCAGCCTTGTTTGGAGTGCCTATGCCATTGTGTTCCTGTGGGGTCATTCCGACAGGTGTTTCATTTTACCAGCATGGAGCTTCGAAGGGATCAACCGTTTCGTTTTTAATTTCCACTCCGCAAACGGGCATAGATTCTTTTTTTGCTACCTATTCCTTAATAGGACTTCCTTTTGCCATTATCCGGGTGATAGTTGCTTTTATCAGCGGGATTTTAGGGGGCATTATTACCAATGTTTTTGACAAGACCAATCATCATGCTGAAATTCAGAGAGATAAAAACAATCAACAGGAAAAAAGACCAGCCTTAGTCAGGATTTTTCAATATGCATTCATTGAGTTTCTTCAGGATATTGCCAAATGGCTGGTTATCGGACTGCTGCTGGCAGCATTGATTTCAGTGATTGTTCCACCTGATTTTTTTGAGAAATACATCGGTAATCAATGGATTGAA
>JAAYUY010000232.1 GCA_012517435.1 Sphingobacteriales bacterium
AGGCCGTCCCTACGGGACTTGGCTCTTTTATTTTGTTGGTCTTACCATAAGATCGTCCCTACGGGACTTGAGCGAATATTGATTTTTTGTTTTATAAGACAAATTTAAAATCCGGAAACGTCATCAGCTCCCCTCTCTTTTCGAAAGAGAGGGGCCGGGGGTGAGTTAGAAACTGTTACCCAAATATCCTCCCTACGGTACTCGAGCGGATGTTGATCTTTTATTTTATGAAACAATCATAAAATCCGAAAACGCCATCAGCTCCCCTCTCTTTTCAAAAGAGAGGGGCCGGGGGTGAGTTAGGAAAACAGCCCATATTAAATCTGTCATACATCATTCATATTGAACGGAACAAGCGGAGTTGTGTTTGACAATAAGAAAAAAAATCAGCATAGTAATCAAAGGCTTAAAACCTTTATTCCAAATGATTCAGCGCCATTCAATAACTCCTGCTCCCAGACAAACTTTTTCATCTTTGTCGTAAACTACACCATATTGCCCGGGTGCAAGTCCGATGATGGCTCTTTCCGACTCAATTTTTGCTTTTGACCCTTCCACGCTCAGTTTCCCGGCAGTAAATTCCGGAGTATGCCTGATTTTAAACTTAATATTTTCAAGATCAAAACCTGACAGATTGTGATTGATAAAATGAAAGTCTTCCAGATAAACCGTGTTTTCCTTAAGAGATTGAGAATTAAGTCCTTTTGTAATGAAAATAATATTTTCTTCTGTGTTTTTTGCCGACACATACCAAGGACCCTGTCCCAAACCTAATCCATGTCGCTGCCCAATGGTATAAAACCAGTAACCTTTATGCTTTCCCCATATTTTCCCTGTTTCAGCCTCAACAATATCACCTTCTTTAGTCCCCAGATACCTGAGCAGAAACTGTTGATAGTTGATTTTTCCGAGAAAACAAATTCCCTGGCTATCCGGACGGCTGGCACTGGGCAGTTTTTCATCCCTGGCTTTTTTTCTGACTTCAGGTTTGGTCAGAAATCCGATCGGGAACATGATTCTTGCAATCTGTTCAGCCGTCAATCCTGACAAGAAATAAGTCTGGTCTTTCTTTTTGTCGCGTGCTGTGGCCAGAAATATTTCATCATTTAAAACCAGTGTATTGGCATAATGACCTGTAGCCAACCATTTGTAATCCTTTCCGTAGCGTTCGTCAAAGAGTCCGAATTTGATGATTCTGTTGCAAAGAATATCCGGATTTGGAGTTTTTCCGCTTTTGACTGTATCAATGGTATATCTGACAACCGTCTGCCAGTAGTCGTGGTGCAGATCGGCTATCTCGAACCGGCAATTATATTTTTTTGCCAGCTGCATGACTATCTCAAGGTCTTCGCGGAAAGAACAATCGTCTAATTGTCCGAGTTCGTCTTCCATGCTGATTCGTATATAAAAAATATCCGGAGAAAGCCCTTTTCCGGCAAGCATATGCAACATGACCGAGCTGTCCACCCCACCCGAAACCAACGCAGCAATTCTATCCATAAAATTGATTAAGGCTGAACATCGGGTCTTACCCCAATCCTGACCATATCTATCTGTTTTCCCCTGTCTTTAAAATCGAGGTGTAAACGGCTGTTATTCACGTTATAAGGAATAAATTTAGCTCCGTTTGAGAAGTCGAGGAACAAGGCTTTTTTGGCAGTATCGATGTGCCAGTGACGGTTCGAATCTTTGACAATTTTGTCTTTGCCAATATCAAAAGTTCCGTCAGACCTGAATTCCATCCACATTTTCTTATTTGTTCGCTGCCAGATACCTAAAATCAGCACTGAATCAGGGGGACGCTGAGCTTCTGAAACTGCAGGTACTCCGGTTTTGCTTTCTGATTTTATCTCTTCACTTTTTTTATTGCATGAAACGAAGAAAAAAGATGAAATTAAGGTAATTACTAATAATTTTTTCATACGTCATTATTTTTATCTAAAAATTTATCAATGAGCTTGATTAAATCGGTCCGTGAAATAGGCTTTGAAATATATCCGTTACATCCAGCCTTGAGACTTTTTTCCCTTTCCCCGGGCATAGAAAAAGCTGTTTGCGCGATGATAGGTAAATCAGGCGAAAATTCCCTGATAACCTGTGTGGCATCATATCCGTTCATGACAGGCAGGTGAATATCCATTAAACACAAATCTATCTGATTATCAGACCTTATCATGTCAATAGCCTGAATCCCGTTGTGTGCTCTCAGTAGTTTTGCATTGGTAATTTCAAGTGTGTATTTCAGATACCTGAAATTAGACTCTTCATCTTCCACAATGAGAATAGTCTTATCACTCCAGTCAATTTTTGGTCTCTGATTAAAGTTTTCATCAAAATCATCGGAAGATTTGTGAAGGACAAGGGGTAAAGCAAAATAAAAAGTACTGCCCACATGAAGTTTAGATTCCAGATAAAGTTTACCACCC
>JAAYUY010000233.1 GCA_012517435.1 Sphingobacteriales bacterium
AAAACAAACAAACCAACCCATGGTAAAAATAACGCTTTTAAGTCAAATCATAAATTTATTTCCATGAGAAGATTTTAAACAACTTGTCGGGGAACATGCGGTTAAGACACCTATGGCTTGATTTTTAAAATTCCATTTCTCTCTTTCTTTTTGCGTTTATACTATCATTTTTTTACTTTTATAAATTATTTTGGGCAGCAGTGATTTTATTTGGTCATCGATAAACAAATGGATTTTTTCAGTTATCAGGTTTAACAAAAAATCTTCAGTGTCAAATCTGAAATTCAGACCGCCTGATAATGTAAAATCTAAACCAGACTCAGGGAAGAATATCGCGGTCAAGCCATCTTTTTTTGTGACGGAAAGAAGATAAAGAAGAATGCTACACACAGAGCACCGGCAGCAGAAACAGTAAACATGGTTTGAGGATTAAAAATATTCCATAGCAAGCCTCCCAACGAAGAGGCCAGAAAAGCGGCCACACTTGCCAGAGAGTTATAAAAGCCAAGTGCGGTAGCTGTATGAGTTTTGGGTGTGATGTTGCTGATCCATGCTTTAGAGACACCTTCTGTGGAAGCTGCATAGATGGCATAAAAGGCAAAAATAATAGCCGTCAGCCAGTAATTTTTTCCACTCCATCCAATAGAGAAATAAACAATGGCAAATACAAAAAAACCGAGTATTAACACGTTTTTCATGCCAATTTTGTCAGCCAGCGAGCCAAGCGGAAAAGAAAGGAGTGCATAACACAGGTTGTAGAAAATATAAAAAGCAATCATCTCAACATCGCTGTAGCCTGCTGTCTTCAACATTAATAACAGAAATGCATCTGAACTGTTGATAAGGGTGAAAGCAAGCAGGCCGGTAACAATTTTTCTGTATTCTCCTGACGACTGTTTCCAGTATTTGAAATAGGCCAGAAAGGAAACCTTGTTTTTTTCTGTTAAAACAGCTTTTTTTTCACGAAGAAAAAAAGTAAGTAATATGGCAATCAATCCGGGGATGAAGGCAATGAAAAAGATGAGTTTATATTGCTCGGGATAATAATAAAGGAAAGCCAGAGCAGCAGCAGGGCCGATGGCTGCACCAAGTGTATCCATACCTCTGTGAAAACCAAATACTTTCCCTTTGTTTTCGGGGTCTGATTCATCGCTGAGGATGGCATCCCTTGCACTTGTTCTTATTCCTTTACCCAGCCTGTCGAGTGTTCTTGCTCCGAAAATCCAAAGCGGGAAAGTAAACAAGGCCATCATGGGTTTTGAAACAGCGCTCAGGCCATAGCCCCAGCGAACAAAAGGGACTCTTTTACCGATGGTATCAGATAATTGTCCAAAATAACCTTTTGATAATCCGGCAGTCAGCTCAGCAAGGCCTTCCAGAATTCCGATCAGTAAAACAGAAAATCCGATGGATTTGAGGTAAACAGGCATGACCGGATAAAGCATCTCGCTGGCAACATCAGTGGTGAGGCTGACAAAGGACAGGAGCAGAATGGTTTTGGTCAGGAACTTCTGGCGAAACATCAAAAGAGTCTCAAAAGATTGGGTGACTGATGGGATTCGAACCCACGGCCCTCAGAGCCACAATCTGATGCTCTAACCAACTGAGCTACAGCCACCAAATAATTGCGCTGCAAAATTATGTAAAGTTTTAAAACTGGAAAATGAAAATTTATTCGAAAAGGACTGCATTTAATGCCTTTATAGTTGTTCTGCCTTTAACTTTAATTTCGTTGCCTCCGGATGAACCGGACAAAAACTGAATAAATAATTCAGGACTGTAGATTTGAAAACATGAAAAAAGCAACAGAAAATTCAGTGTGAAATAAAGCTGTAAGTATTAAGCGAAGCTGAACAAAATGGTATAGACTTAACCATGAGAAAGTACCAATTATCCTGTAGCCTTTATTATACCTGAAAGGTTGCTGTTCAGGTACAAAGTTTTAAACGATAAAAAGAATATTTTTTTATTCACGGCAGAATTTACTAATACTCAAATCATTGGTGATTTAAGTATTAATAATAACATTTTAGCGACAAAGGAAAATATATTAGCTTTGTGTCATGATTCAATTACCGGAAGGCTATATATTGATTAAAAAAGAGGATGATAATCACCTGCTTCAGACAATACAAAATTTGACAGCAAGAGTAGAGGAATCAGAAAGTCAATTCAGAAAAAACAGAAGCAACCGCAATAAGCTCCTGTCCACAGATATTTTTAGAAAACCAATTAAATACATTAGAGCACAAAATTGGAAACATCAGGGTGCAAAAACAGGTGATTCAATAAAATTAGTCCCGGTTTTTAGTTAACAGAAGCAAAACAGTAACACTGTGAGTTAAATAATTATTTATGAATTGGAAGGATGAATACAGAAAATATGTGGCTCAGCTGACTGATTTTGAAGATATGCTGATAGCTGTTGACCATGCCGAAGGCATATATCTGTATGATAAAAGCGGGAAAAAATACATGGATTTGCTCTCAGGTATTGCCGTCAATATACTTGGGCACAAACATTCTGCTGTCATCAGTGCGGTCAGGCGGCAGGCAGAACGTTACCTGCACCTGATGGTTTATGGTGAGTTTGTACAGGAAGAAACCCTGATACTGGCCAAAAAACTTGCCTCCCTGCTCCCTGAAAGTCTTTCCAAATCTTTTTTTGTCAATTCAGGCTCAGAAGCCATAGAAGGGGCTATCAAACTGGCCAAACTTTTTACGAAAAGAAGCGAAATAATTGCCTTTTCGGGCTCCTATCATGGCAGTACGCATGCGACCCTTAATCTGCTCGGAGAAAGACGTTTTAAAGCACCTTTCCTCCCACTGTCTCCTGATGTCAGAATTCTGCAATATAATGATTTTGAAGGATTTAAGTATATTACTGAAAGAACAGCCTGTGTTGTTTTGGAGTTGATTCAAACTGCTTCAGGAATGGTGATGCCTTTACGCGGTTTTATTCAGTCGGTCAGGGAAAGGTGTTCAGAAACAGGTACCTTGCTGATTTTTGATGAGATGCAAACCTCTTTGGGCAGACTGGGTGCCATGTTTGGGTTTCAGAAATTTGGAGTTGTTCCGGATATTTTGTGCCTGGCAAAAAGCCTTGGAGGAGGTGTTCCGACAGGTGTTTTTATTTCTTCGGAAAAAATCATGAATGCCCTCGATAACGGACATCCCTTAATCGGTCATGCCACTACTTTCGGAGGAAATCCCCTTGCCTGTGCGGTGGCTTCTGCTGTTATCGACACATTAATCAG
>JAAYUY010000234.1 GCA_012517435.1 Sphingobacteriales bacterium
AGTTGTGGGTTAAAATATTTTTACCAGATAAATACCAATATTGAAAAAATCTTAAGTCAATGGTCAAATGTAAATCGATATTAAAGACATTTTGCAAAAGGATAAACTTAATATTGCAAGAGAAAATTTAACTAATTGGCAGAGAAAAATTAATTTCAGCTAACATTATAAACAGAATAAATATTAGTGCAAACACAAATTATTTCAGTACTTTTGCAAGATTATGAATGACATTTTTAAAACAACTTCCATTATAAATATAGCATTTGGGAACAATATTGAACTTATTCCGGGTGTTAATGAATTATTTGAATTAGAATTAGCTCATCTAGAATATAAGAGCTTATCAGGAGAACAACTTTTGGAAAGAACAGCTTTTATAAAGTCAGTTGACAATAAGTTTTCAAAGCACTATTTACTATATTCAAATAATTCAGAAAAAATTCATGCTGACAGGTCGGCAGCAACACAAGCATATTTTGAAGAAGGACAATTTTCTACTGGTTATGCTACTCATGGCTTGTTCCCTTATCGTGGAAAATTTCACCCACAATTAATAAAAGGCTTAATAAACATTTTAAATGTACAAAAAGATGAGTTAATTTTAGATCCAATGGCTGGTAGTGGTACAACTAATATTGAAGCTGCATTAATGGGTATAAATTCCATTGCGATTGATGTCAGTCCTTTTTGTCAATTTATGATTAAAACAAAATACGAAGCACTCGGTATTGACTTTAAATTATTGGAAAAAATTAGAATAGATAGTAAAAAACTATTTGATTTTTTCAAGCAGGGGGATGTTCTAAAAAGAATAGATAAAATTGTAGATGAAAATAAAATCAAAATATACAATCTCGCTTTTTTAGCATTTTTAGATGCCTTGGGTTATTCAAAAAGAGTTGTAAAATCAAACCATGAACAATTATTTGATAAGGTTTTACCCAGATATATCGAAACTGTAAAATCATTTTTATCTAACAAGTATTTTGACCAGAATAAAATAGGAAAACTTAATGTTTTATCTGATTCGGATGCTTTGAATATCAACCTCGAAAACAATTCCGTTGATTGTGTGATAACTTCTCCCCCATATTCATTTGCAATTGATTACGTTGAGAATGACAAAGACCAATTAGAATTTTTAGGTTATGACACAACTGAATTAAAAAACAGACTAATTGGACTTAAAGGAAAAACAAAAGCTCAAAAACTCGAAAACTATTTTGCTGACATGGATTCATTTTGTTTTCAGGTTTCTAAGGTCTTAAAAAAAGGGAAATACTTTGTTATGATAATTGGTTCAAATACCAATCAGACTGGTGGAATCAGACTGGAAGAAACTGTTATAAATTCAGCAAAGAAATATGATATGCCGTTAGTAAAAAGTATGTTGAAACCTATCAAAGGAATGAGAAACACGATGAAAGAAGAATATGTATTAATTTTTCAAAAGCAATAACATGGTAAAAAGCATTGAAGATAAATTTCAAACAGTAATTCAAAAAAATACATTTTATTTTTTCAACTCAAAGTTTGAAGAAAATTACGAAGGATATATCAATTCACTAAAAGAGACTCTCTTAATCGTTAAAAATAAGGTTGAAACAGAAGGTTTAAAGAAAGAAATCTTTGAATGGTTATTAACTGAAAAAGAGAATGGACTTAGAGCATTGTTAGCCTTAACAGGTTTTTCAAATGAATATTTAAAGAGATTAACAACAATAATTCGGATTGTTGATAATCCTGAACTTAACAAACTAGTTTATAAAGAAAAATGGTACAATGAAAAAAGTCCAGATAATATTCAAGAGTGGTCTGATAGCACAATTTTAAAGCATATCCAGAAAAATGAATATTTTAGGAAAGGTCTTGTTAATATTTTCTTTGAAGGTGCATCAATTCCTTTTTTGGCGAATACAATCCCACTTTTTGAATTAAAAAAGCTAAGCATTTCCAAGTTAAAGTTTGAAATACCTGAACTAATTGACACTCTTATTCGCTATAAGGAAAAAGGCAGTTATTCTGGTATGAAGGGAAACAACCCAGAAATTGTCGTTGCTGAAATATTAGACAAGCTTGGAATTCCATTTGAAACTGGTGATTTAAGCGAGCTTATCACCAATGCTCCTGACAACAAAAGAACAATGGATTTTATTATTCCAAATAAAAAGAATCCTGTGATAATTGCTGAAAGCTCTTTTCTTGCAACGACATCGTCCGGACAAGGAGATAAATCTAAAACGGAAATTTCGATTGATAGTTTAATAAAAGAACATTATCCTAATGCTATTTTTATTGGTTTTGTTGATGGTATTGGTTGGTATGTCAGAAAGGGAGATTTAAAAAGAATGGTAACAGCTTATGAAGATGTTTTTACTTTTCATAAGGATGAATTAAAACGGTTTGAAAAACTTTTAATTGAAACTTTCAAAAAATGATTGAGAAATATATAAATAAAATCCACAATGGAGACTGTCTTGAATTATTCAAGAATATTCCTGATAACTCGGTTGATGTTACTTTTGCTGACCCTCCATTTAATTTAAAAAAGAATTATACAAGTTATAAAGACAGTCTTGAATTTCAAGAGTATCTTGATTGGTGTGAAAAGTGGATCTCAGAAATGGTTAGAGTAACAAAACCGACTGGTTCTATTTTTCTTCATAATATACCTAAGTGGTTAACATACTACGCAACGTATTTAAATAAACTCGCAAATTTCAAACACTGGATTTCATGGGATGCACCAACTGCACCAATGGGCAAATCTCTTCAACCTGCTCATTACGGAATTCTATTTTACACAAAAGAAGCTAAAGGTGCAAAATTCTATGAATTAAGATATCCACATAAACGTGATAGAAAACAAGGTTATTTATGGAAAGATTACGGTGGTAAAAAAGACCAACTACATCCATTTGGTCCATTAGTTTCTGATGTATGGACAGATATTCATAGAATAAAACATAACACAAAAAGAGACCCGCATCCTTGTCAGTTGCCTATTCATTTGATGGATAGATTAATTCTAATGACCACTGACGAAAATGATATTGTTCTTGACCCATTCTCTGGTACAGGTACGACAGCTATCGCAGCGAAAAGGCTTGGGAGAAAATATATTGGATTTGAACTTGATAAAAAATATGTAGAAATATCTCAACAAAAACTCGAAATAACAGAATCTAATTACAAATTAGGGGAAAGTTGGGTAAGTTTTTATCTAAATGACGTTATCACAATTAGAGATAAGGATTGGGATCATCTTAAAAAATACTTTTATATACCTAATCCCATAAGAAATATTGATTTTGAAAGAGTTAAATTGATTGATAGAAAATTAATTCCAAAAGAACAATATTTTCAAAAAGATGAAAATGAATGTAAAATAAACGAAAAGCCAATAAGAATAAATGGGAAGAAAATTAAAGAAACTATGTTTCAGCCTCATACCCAATTTTCCATCAACCCAAATATCAGATCCGCCAACAGCTAATCTTTCAGCTTCTTCATCTCATTTTTAAGTTCTTCCGGTTCAACAGGTACGACTCCTACCTTTTCGCAGACAATACCACCGGCAAGGTTAGTCAGTTCAGCCATCTGAAATAAGTCGAGGCCACAGGCCATCGAAAGGGCAGCTACTGCCGACACCGTGTCTCCTGCACCGGAAACGTCATAAATATTTCGTTTATGAGATGGAATAATTTTTCCTGACTCCCTGTTATTCACATAAATGCCTTCATCAGACAAG
>JAAYUY010000235.1 GCA_012517435.1 Sphingobacteriales bacterium
CCGGTCAGTTTGATCTGATTTATGTACAGCATATTGCTACAGCTACTGTCATCCTGCTGGTGTTTGTTTTTGAACATGCCCGCACTTTCTGGGGAAAGACCGATGTTTTTGTCATTTGCCTGATTTATGTTATTCTCTTCAGCATCTTTTTAACTGCTCCCCTGCATGATGGCCATCATCCCGTATTGAAAGGGCCCTGGTATTTCACCGGCATGCAGGAACTTCTTCATCTGAGCAGAAATCCTGTCTGGGTTTTGTGGTTCATCTTCTTTCTGACACTCATCTTTTATCTCCTCCCTCGTCTTAATCAAAAGCTGAATCTTTCCGCTAAAAGGCTTATTTATGCTGTTTTTTTCATCTATGTTTTGTTCACCATCTCCGGATTTTATTTCAGGGGAGAAAACTGGAGGCTGATTTTCCCATGGCAAAAAAACTACCTGAGAGAAATCTATTTTCCTGCCATTAATATTATTAATCCTTTTAAAAAAGCCAAATTCACTGAAATTCAGGGCACTACTAAAAAAGAAAGCTGTCTGATATGCCATGGTAAAATGGAAGGATTTTCCCCCTCACATCCACCCGAAGCAATAGGTTGTGCCTCCTGTCATCTTGGTAATATTTTCAGTCTGAATAAAAAGCAGGCACATACAGGTATGATAAGTATTCCAGGGAACCTTGAAACAGCAGACCTGACCTGTGGCACAGCCGATTGCCATCCCGACATTACCAGAAGAATAAAGACCGGCCTGATGACCACCCTTTCCGGAATTATAAGTGTTGACCGCTATGCTTTTGGCGAATACAGACATCCCGATATATTGTCTCATATTGCCGAAATAAAAAACAGTCAGGCAGATATACATTTAAAAAACCTTTGTACACAATGTCATCTGGGGCGGCCTAAGACAAGCTATGGTGTACTTACCAATGAACATACCGGAGGCGGTTGTCTTGCCTGCCACCTGAATTATACAGAGAAAAATCTGACTGAGCTATCTGAATATCAGGGTAAAATACAATTAAAAGAGGGCCATCTGACGAAACAGCATCCATCACTTAGTATAGAAACCGACAATGCAAAATGTTTTGCCTGTCATAGCCGAAGCGGACGTATTTCACTGAGCTATGAAGGTTGGTACGAGACACATCTGACTGAGAATGAAATTAATCCGATAAATTCAAAAGAATACAAAGTGCTGTGGGATGGAAGGGTTTTACAATTTCTGGGAGCAGACGTTCATCATGAAAAAGGTCTTGCCTGCATCGACTGCCATAATTCTTATGAATTGATGGGCGATGGTACTTTTCATATCCACAAAGAGGAACAGGTTCAGATTTCATGTCAGGATTGCCATTCTTTTCCTCCATATAAGACCATATCAGCATCAAAAATTGACAGAGAGTCTGCTTTGATAGCTTCATTAAGGGCTTTTTCACAGAAAGAATTTCTGCTGACTGCAAAAAGCGGACGCCCATTGATCAACAGCTACACCAACGGGAAAGACTCGGCTTTTCTGCAATCTAAGCTTAGCGGGAAAAAATACTATCTGAAACCCCCTTCAGGTGCATGCTCCAATCAGGCTCATCAACACCTAAGCTGCGAAAGCTGTCATACGCCCCGTGTAGCACGTTGTATCGGTTGCCATAATGAATTCAATCCTGAAGTAAAAGGCAATGATAACCTGTCAGGTAAAAAAACAAAGGGGAGATGGACAGAATATGGAGGAGAATTTGTTACCGGTGTTCCGACCTTAGGGGTCGAACAAAATGGGAAAACAAAAAAAATTGTTCCGCTCATGCCGGGGATGGTCATGAGTATGACGAAACTCAATTCAAAAGACTCCTTTTTTAAAAGGTTATATGCCCCTGCTTATCCACATAACACCATCAGGCCGGCCATGAACTGTAAAAACTGCCACCTCAACCCCATCAGTTATGGTTACGGAAAAGGTGAATTTGTTTTTACCAAAAATGCTGAATACCTGAAAGTTGAATTTGTTCCTTACTATGTTTCATCCCATTTCGATCAATTGCCTGCTGATGCCTTGATACCTTTTAGAAAAGCTGCTGAAAAACAATCCATTACAAGGAATTTTATCAGGCCTTTTACTCCTGATGAACAGGAAAAAATCTTACTGGCCGGAAGTTGTCTGACCTGTCATGAGGAAAATTCTGCTGTGATGAAAGAAAGCTTGACAAATTTTGAAAAAGTTTTAGCAAGAAGAAGTAAAAAATGCCTGAATATTAAATAATTACAGGATTCTTCCCTGTTATTCAGCTTTTTTTAAAAAATCTCTGAACTCAGTTTTACCGGTCATAATATTATATTCATTTTTGAAAGCAGGCACTGTAACTTCATAATCGTTGGTGTATTTTTTCATCGATTCAAATTGACTTAGCAAAAGGCTGCCTTCCAGCAGATTAAAGACAACTTTAAAGTTAAAATCTTTGATGATTTCTCTTGACTTCTCATAAAGTTCCATCCTTTCATTGTCGCTGAAAATATCATACATACTCTTTCTGTCAGGTGTATAAAGGCTTTTCCCCGGATCGAGCTTTTTTAAAATGAAAACAGAAATCATCAGATAAATGTCATCCACGGTGTTTTGAATAGTGGGAATTACTACGACCGGTTCTTTATCAGGCTCGTCCAAGGACTGAAGAATCAAAGCAGGCCTGCTGTTTTCGCTCAGCATTATTATATAATCCGGATTAATTCCGCTATGATAGGGATGAGCGGTCCCTACCAAAATGATTGCTGTTCTTGATGCCATAGTTTAAATTTTTAAATTTGAGCAATTTTTTCCTGAAATAAAGTGTATTCAAAAAAACAAAGCAAAGAAACTGAATTTTTCGGAAAAAGCAAAAAAAATGGCTTGTATGATAACAAGCCATGAGAAAGAGTGGTGGAGAATAGGGGGCTCGAACCCCTGACCTCTAGACTGCCAGTCTAACGCTCTAGCCAACTGAGCTAATTCCCCAAAAAGTCAAAATATTGCTCCTTTCAGGCAAAATTTTACAGTGCAAAAATATTGCTTTCTCTGAAATCTGCAAATTAATAGTATTCATCAAAAGCTGTTTTTTCGATTAACCCCGATTAAACAATTTTATTGAAATTTGCTTCATGAAAATTAACGGAAAACATTATCGCACCATTTGGTTTGACGACACCGAAGAAGCTGTATTTCACATCATTGACCAGACAAAACTTCCTTTTGAGTTCTGTATTCAGGACGTAAGTACTTCTGATGAAGCAGTCAGGGCAATTAAAAATATGACTGTCAGAGGAGCACCGCTGATAGGAGCCACAGCCATATTCGGATTGTATCTGGCTGTAAATGAATCGTACAGTTTTAAAAATCCATCCGGCTACCTTCAAAAACAGGCTCAAAAACTCATTCAGGCAAGGCCAACGGCTGTTGATCTCGAAAAAAGCGTCCGGCTATTCCTCAGCAGGATCGGAGACATAAAAAATCAGGATTCCTTAAAGCATTCAGCCCGACAATTCGCCTTGCAATATGCAGAGCAATCTGTTGAACAATGCCTCAAAATAGGCCAAAACGGGCTTCCGCTCATCAGAAACATTTTTGAGAAAAAGAAAAAAGAAGTAAACATTCTCACCCATTGCAATGCCGGATGGCTTGCTACTGTTGACTATGGGACAGCCCTCGCTCCGATATATCTGGCTCATCAGGAAGGTGTTCCCCTTCATATTTGGGTTGACGAAACAAGGCCCCGAAATCAGGGCTCACTCCTGACGGCTTTTGAACTGTCGCATGAAAATATTCCCCATACTATCATTTCTGACAATACCGGAGGCTACCTGATGCAAAACGGTATGGTTGACATGGTCATTGTCGGTACCGACAGGACTACGCTGAGCGGAAAAGTAGCCAACAAAATCGGCACCTACCTGAAAGCACTTGCTGCATACGACAATCAGATCCCATTTTATGTGGCTGCTCCGTCAACAAGTATTGACTTTGAAAATGAAGATTTTATCATTGAGAAACGTAGTGCGGAGGAGGTAAGAAAAATAAAAGGCAAATATGGCAACAAAATCATTAACGTTTTGATTTCCAATGAGTCCAGCCCTGCACTGAATTATGCCTTTGATATTACACCTGCCCGTTTCGTCACCCAACTGATCACAGAAAGAGGATGTTGCCTTCCCGAAAGAGAAGCGATTCTGAAGCTTTTTCCGGAAAAAAGCCATGGCTTTTAACGGTAGTAAATCATTTTCAAAGAATTAAGTCTTTTTTTATAAAAAGGTTAAAACAATTTGAGCCGTACCAATCAATAGGCTGATGGCACGATGTATTTTCAGAACCTTCTTATTGCCTGAAATGAATATGCAATTTTTGCCCGGTTAACATAAGGGCTGAGACACAATTCAGTTCAAAATTTCTTCCTTTTTCGAATACAAAAGCAGGACTAAACTATACCCTATCGGGTATCCTTTCGGATTATTTTAAAAAATTTTACCCTAAAGGGTATAAATTTTAATAAAAGTTTTATTTTTGCACCCAAAAGGATATAAAATGAACCTGTCAGACTTTGTAAAAAGCAAACGGAAAATAATGAAACTAACACAATCTGAACTTGCCCAAAAGGCGGGTGTTGGTCTGCGTTTTATCCGCGAACTGGAACAAGGAAAGAAAACCATAAGATTAGATAAAGTAAATCAGGTATTGCATCTCTTCGGTTATGAAATAGGTGCAGTGCCTGAAATCAATAAACCTGAGTCCTGATGTTCTTATTCCATTTTGACAAATAAAAAATTTAACCGATGCGTAAAGCTGCCATAAAAATTGAAGACCAATTAGCAGGGTGGCTCATTCAGGATGAGAATGGTTATCATTTTGTTTATGATCAGACATACAAAGCACTGCCTAATGCCCGGCCAATAAGTTTAACTATGCCTTTGCGTGATGAACCATATACTGCAAAAGTACTTTTCCCTTTTTTTGATGGTCTGATACCCGAAGGTTGGTTGCTGGAAATAGCTGAAAAGAACTGGAAACTGAATCCCAGAGATCGAATGGGATTATTGCTGGCTTGCTGTAAGGATTGTATCGGAGCAATAAGCGTTGAGGAAGTAAAAGAGGAGGATAAAGGATGAGCAATTGTTTATTTTGTTATCAGCCTCTTACTGAAAATGAGAAGGACTTTCATGCATCCTGCTCCATGAAAATCTTTGAACGGTCCAAACCACCGGAATTGCCTTATTCAGAAAACGATCTGGAAGCATTGGCCAAAGAAACACTGCAAAATCAAATATCTGTACCAGGTGTACAGCATAAATTATCGCTGCACATTTCCGGCAATAAAAAAGACGGAAAAGAACGAAGATTTACCATTATGGGTCTATGGGGCGGGTATATTTTAAAACCACCAACAATCTCTTATCCGCAGTTACCCCAGGTAGAAGATATCAGCATGCATTTAGCCCGATTAGCCGGAATAAAAATAGTGCCACATAGTTTGATTCGACTGAAATCGGGCAATCTGGCTTATATAACCAGACGTATTGACCGTACCAAAAAAGGAAAACTGGCCATGGAAGACATGTGCCAACTCACAGAAAGGCTTACCGAAGAAAAGTATCATGGCAGTTATGAGCAGATTGGTAAAACCATTCAAAAATATTCTGCAAGTCCGGGTTTGGATATGGTAAATTTTTTTGAAATGGTTGTCTTTTCTTTTCTCACCGGAAATGCTGATATGCATTTGAAAAATTTCTCCTTACTGGAGCAGCCGGGATTGGGTATGACTTTATCTCCGGCTTACGATTTGGTGAACACTGCTTTGATTAATCCTTCAGATGAAGAAGAAATGGCTTTAACCTTGAATGGACGTAAAAAGAAACTAAAAAAGCAGGATTTTACAGAAGCAATGACTACGCTAAAATTGAATGAAAAACAGCAGGAAAACATCTTCATCAAAATGGCGAAAGCATTGCCCAAATGGATAGAGATGATAGATAACAGTTTTATGAGTGATGATTTTAAAGTTCAGTATAAAATCATTTTAAAGGAAAGAATGAATCGCTTGCAATAACTACTGATTTCACACTGCTAACTGAAAATCTCAAGACTAAATGGAGAAGATCGGAAAATGGGAAAATACTATCGAAAAAATCATGTTTTTTGAAAAAAAAGCTAAGGAAAAGATTTTGGTATAAAGCAACAGAAGCATTAACAAAAAAACGGGATGCATCTCTATAACAATTTAAACTGAATTTCATCATTACAAAACCACCAGTTTCAGATGAAAAATTCCTGAAAAACAGCAATTTATTCATGCATAATCTTCATTGCTGAATGCAGAATTTATACACTTCACGTCTTCCGTCACCGAGCTGAATCAGCAGGAGATACAAACCATTTTTTAAGTCCCCTGATTTAATAACATATTGATTTTCTGTTCTTTTAATAATTCTGCCATTGATGTCAAAGATGGTGGCAGTAAAGTCTGAAAGTGACTGGTCTATGATGAAATGTTCTCCCGCTTTTATTAAAAACGAAACTTTTTCCCTGATTTTAATGGATTCCACAGTATCAATAAACAGTTCACACTTATAAGGAAATGGATTCAGTTCGAGGGGATCACCGGTTAGCAGTGTTTTTCCTGTAAAACCACTAAAAGTAAAGGGATAAAACTGGCACTTAAACACACTGTTTAGCTGAGGTGGAGTTCCCTGAGGAATCCGGCCACGATCATCAACAGGATTTTTATAAATCCAGACTTTATTTTTTGCCGTATCAATCTCAACAAAATCACCGGCAATACTCAGGCAAGCCATAATATTTCCATTGGGAAGCATCTGAGCCCCCGACATACTACCGGAATAAAAGTTTTCCGGGATAGAATCAACGTACCTCCATGCCTGTTTTTCAGGCAGATAGGGAAGCGAAGATGTATAATTTCCATATTCATCGACAGGTGGGCATAAGATATCAATGGAAGAATATTTTTTATTGTAAGGCCCGTTGGAATTGTTAAAAACCAAAATACTATCGCCCCAGGGAGGCGCTTTGTCGATCCATCTGGGATCATGTTGTCCGAACAACTTCTGATCTTTTGGCAAGCCTTTTTTGTATGCAGCAGGATTCCCCCAACGATACAGCAAGTCCCCGCCTTTGCCATAAATTCCTCCCGAATGCGAAGCAGCTTCATCCGTTGTGGTACTGTGGTCAATGATCCATATTTCATTCATTTGGAGGGAGCTCACCACAATTTGGTTGAGATGCTCATTGTAATCGAGAGAATTGAAATGCAACCAGTCGGAAAGCCCCATAAAAGCAGAATAATTCAGGTTAATGAGTTCCGGATGCTCCTCCACTTTGCCATAATTTGGTTTTGTACTATCGTAATCCTGAATAAGATGATCCCATGCCCTCCATTCCCAGACCACCTGTCCCATGTTATTTCCGACAGGTTTTATTTCCATAATTTTCTCGCTCCAAAGCTGTCCGTTGAAATACTGTGGGTTTCTTCCCATGGCTAAAGCATTTGCCGACACATCTTCCCATGCAATAATTAAAATATTTCCATTTGGAAGTGGCTTAATATCATGATGTTGCATATAATCGGGTCCGGAAACCATAAATTCCCAGTCCACGCTTCCATCCCAGTTTAAAATCTGTAACAAACCACCTTTTCCAACCTGTGTGAATACCGGATGATCAATAACGGCAGGGCGTAAAAGCCTACCATCCGGTAAAAGATAAGGCGACATCCCGGGCTGATAATTACTATTCCACTCATGTACCAGTTTCCCGCATTTATCAATCAGATAAGTTCCTGTATTGTACATGGGCGAAAACAACACATATCCTTCATCATAGCTACCTTTTTCATGTAACAATAGTCCCACTGTTACAGTGTCCTGAGAATGAGCTAATTGAAATATGCTGAGAATGATTAAAACTATGGGAATGTTTTTTATCATGTTTTTATTTTTTTACAAAAACAAATCAGTAACATTCTTATGACGTTCTATTTTCAGGAATAGTTTAGTTAAAATTCCGGATTTTTTCCATTTTTATTTTAAATGAAAATTGTTCTTAATTACCGCTTAGAAAGAATTAAATAATCCTTTAATTGTCAGAAGGGGTCAGAGAGATGCTGAATGTTTATCCCTGTCACAGTTACTTCACTTCAATAAGTATATTCCTGTACTCTGTCAATACAAATATTTTATCAAATCCTGACTGAAGATTTGTGTTCTGACAATGTTTTTTTTCTGAAGCAGATATATCAGTACAGGAAACCAGTAACCAGATTTGAAAAAGTTTCTTTTTTCGGTACAAAGTAATTTTTTCTTCTTTTTTCGCCAGCAGATTTAAAAAATTGTTCATAACAAAAGGCTCCTGCAAGCTGGTCAGTTCAATACCTATTGTCTTTTTCCTGGAAATTTTCAGTAAAAAATCAGGAGACTCCGATTTTTCAATTTTTCCTTTCGGGAAGAATGGATAAAGGCTGATAAAACGGTCAAAGACCCCTCTTTCATAAGAATTTCTTTCCTCAATCTGCATAATCTTACTGATTCATTCCCAGAAACATGCCACCAAAATACGGAATAAGCCAGACAAGCCAGACAAAAATACTGTAGCGGTGAAATTTCTTTCTCATCAATTCATTTCTTTTGGCCACCACTATACTTGCCCAGATCGCATGAGCAAGCATCAGCCAGAGCGCCAATTGGCCTGTAAGTGTATGAAAATCAAGCAAATTAAAGGGATTTTCGGAAATCAGGCGCATGGCATAAGTACCTGAAACATCAAAACTAAAACCCGTCCAAAAGGCAATTAAGTGCCATTTTTTTAAGTAGCGTGAAATTCTTTCTGCCCACACTCCGAGTGAATAAAAAACAAGGGCAAAAGTGATCAATATAGATGAAATCAGGATTAAGTTATTCATTATAAGCGCTTTATTTGCTTTTTAAATATAATTCAAAACTACTCATTTCGTATGCATTGGAAAAATTTATCCTGTATGATTTTAATCCCGGTGAAAAGTATTATTCATCTAATTTTGCAGTTAATTAAATTTTCATAAAAAATGCTTTTTGATGTAACGATTATCGGTTCGGGAATTGCCGGCCTGTCCTACTCGCTTAAACTATCGGATTATTTTCGTAAAAACGACCCCAACAAAAAAATATGTATTGTTACCAAAGGAGAAGAAGAAGAGACCAATACAAAATATGCCCAGGGCGGGGTAGCTGTCGTGATGGATTTTTTCAGAGATTCCTACGAAAAACACATGAAAGACACACTCAGGGCAGGCGATGAATTGTCGGACCCTGAAATTGTCGAAATGGTGATAAAAGACGGCCCTGCACGTATTTTTGAAATCATAGAATGGGGAACAGAGTTCGACAGGAAAGAAAGCGGAGAATTTGACCTGGCAAAGGAAGGAGGACACTCAGAAAGCCGTGTGTTGCACCACAAGGATGTAACCGGATTTGAAATAGAGCAAAAATTACTCAGGCAAATACATTCAATGCCAAATGTAGTCTTGCTGAACCATCATTACGCCATCGACCTGCTTACCCAACATCATCTCGGGATTCACCTGCCTAAAAAAAGCCCGGATATTGAATGTTACGGTGTTTACGTTATGAACAAGAAAACCAATCATATTGAAAAAATACTATCAAAAATTACTGTTCTTGCCACCGGTGGACTTGGTCAGGTTTATTACAATACGACCAATCCACTAATTGCAACTGGTGATGGGGTAGCCATGGCCTACCGCGCAGGTGCAGTCATCGAAAATATGGAATTTATTCAGTTTCATCCCACTGCCCTGTACTATCCCGGAATAAGGCCTTCCTTTTTAATCTCAGAAGCAGTCAGAGGTTTTGGTGCTATCCTGAAAACCAATAACGGTGAAGAGTTCATGCATAAATATGATGAAAGAGGCTCTCTGGCTCCCCGCGACATTGTGGCACGTGCTATCGACCGCGAAATGAAAAAGCTGGGGCATGAACATGTCAGTCTGGATTGCCGCCACCTCGACCAACAAAAATTCAGTGAAAAATTCCCTAAAATATATCAGAAACTGATTTCACTCGGAATAAACCCGGCTGAAAAAATGATTCCTGTCGTTCCGACTGCCCACTATGCCTGCGGAGGTGTGAAAACTGATAAACATGGACAAACCAGCATCAAAAACCTGTTTGCCATTGGAGAAGTAGCTTCTACCGGACTTCATGGTGCCAACCGCCTCGCTTCCAATTCCCTGCTCGAAGCATTGGTTTTTGCCCATAATTGTTTTGAGAAAACAATTGAACTTATTGATTCTCTAAACTTTAAACAAAATATTCCTGACTGGAATGCCGAAGGGACAACCGAACCAAGGGAAATGGTATTGATTACACACAAAATCAAGGAACTGCAAATGCTGATGAGCGACTATGTCAGTATTGTCCGCTCGTTCAAACGACTTGAAGAAGCCATGAAACGACTGAGAATACTGAATGACGAAACGGAAACACTTTACAACATGGAAACTTTATCGCCTCAGCTGTGTGAGTTGCGTAATCTGGTTACAGTTGGCTACCTGATCACAAAAGCCGCCATGGAACGAAAAGAAAACAAAGGTCTTCATTTCAATGTTGATCTTGAAAAAAACAATTCCATATAGTTACAGAGAATTTATTCATTAAACAATACATTTTCAATTAGTTAAATTAATCAGACAGATGGATATTTTTTTCTATGAAGCATTTGAAGAAGAAGAAAAAATGTTGAAAAGCCTGTTGCCTGCAAATATTCAGGCTGGTTTCAGCTGGAAAACCATTCAGGAGTACGGAAAAAACCTGCCTGAAGCCAGAATCATCAGCACCCGTACACAATCGGAATATCCGCTGAAATGGGAAAAACCACCACAGGCCATATTATCCCGCAGTACCGGATATGACCATCTGGTTGCATATTTAAAAAAATCAAAACTCAATATTCCATGTGGCTATCTTCCTTTGTATTGCCACCGTGCTGTGGCTGAACACGCCCTGATGCTCTGGATGGCTCTTTTACGAAAACTTCCGGCACAGATTAGGCAGTTTAATCAGTTCAACAGAGATGGCCTGACCGGTTTTGAAGCACAGGATAAAACCCTTGTCGTCTTTGGTGTCGGGAATATAGGCTCTGAGGTTTGTAAAATAGGAAGAGGGCTTGGCATGACAGTTTTTGGAGTCGAAATTGACATTAAACATCCTGAATTTGAATATATTTCAAAGCATGATGGCATTCAGTCGGCTGATATTATCGTATGCGCCATGAACCTGACTGAAGAAAACAAAGGATATTTTTCGGCTTCTTTGCTTGAAAACACAAAAAAGGGCTGTATTTTCGTCAACGTTTCGAGAGGGGAATTGTCTCCTTCTTCTGAGTTGCTGAAAGTGGCAGACCATCTGGGTGGAATCGGGCTTGATGTTTTTAATGAAGAAAAAAATCTTGCTGTTTCCCTCAGAAGCGGTACAATAGTGGAAAATATTGAAACCCTTGCCACTCTTGAACTTTTGAAAAGAGAAAACGTTATTTTTACCCCACATAATGCTTTTAATTCAGCAGAAGCCGTCAGACGAAAATCAGAACAAAGCATTCAGCAGGCTGTTCATTATCTTTCAAAAGGTGAATTTATCTGGAAAGTTCCTGTCAGTTAAATCGTAAGGTAATTTTAAGAATTTCAGGCCTGTTGCCAATTCTGACGGGAGGTCCCCACGTTCCTGCTCCGTTTGAAACAATGAAATGGGTTTTTCCTATTTTCCGGTATCCCCTGCTGATCAGAAAAACAGATTTGGTTATCAGATTCAGTGGCCATAGCTGCCCGTGATGCGTATGCCCTGAAATACACACATCAAAACCGGCTTTTTCAATAGCCTGAATATCAGCAGGTTGATGATCGAGTATAATCAAAGGCAGGTTCTTATCAAGTCCGTTTACCAAAGCCTCAGCTTCCATTCTTTTTTCACCGGTAAACCTGAATTTATCCCTGTCTTCCCTGCCGGTCAGATAAATACTGTTTTGCAAAAGAATGTTTTCATCCCTTAAGAAGCGTATGCCATATTGTTCAAAATAATTGAAAGCACGCTGGGCATTGCCGATATATTCATGGTTGCCGCTGATGGCAAAAATGCCCCATGGAGCTACAATTTCCCAAAAAACTTCTCCCATATTCCTTTTCTCCACCACATCGACATCTTCATCCACGAGGTCACCCGCAATCAGCACCAGATCAGGATGGAGGCTGTTTATCTTTTTTACCATCCTGCTGAGGAAATCTTTCCCGTTGATTTGTCCGGCATGAATATCACTCGCCACTGCAATCGTAAGACAATCAAGACCCTGAGGCTTTTTGTCGATTTTTATTTCATATTCCTGAATGTTTAAAAATCTTGCATTGAGGTAACCAGCCAGCAATGTCACAGTTACAATACCAACAGAAATCATCAGCAACATCCCTTCGTCATTTTTCAAAGATTGATAAAGTTGATTATCAATATAATAGAGAAAACTTTTCAGGATGAAAACTGCCAGCATGAGCAAATAAAAATACAGGATGGCTCCAAGCCAGAAAGAACCTATATGAATAAAAAAACGGCTGAGGAATTCAGGAAATACTTTTTTTCCCATCCTTCCGATAAAATAAGCTGAAGAAAGGATCAGAAACAAAGGCAGAAAGTATTTTTCAAGCCATTCATTTCCATGAATCAGTGCTTTTGCCTGAAAGTAAAGCGGAAGATGTATTAACACATAAATGAGAAAGACAACAGAAAAAAACAACAGAAACGCCTTTTTTCTCTGGTTTTTATCCATACTGATAAAAAATAAGGTGATTGAACTTTATTCCGGAATTCCTACCGATTGCGCAATAATAACCCGTTGATTCTGAGGAAGTTGAAGAAAATCTGCCATTTCATCTTTTTTGATGCTTCCCCTAACCACACAGGAAAGTTTGTTTGAAGCAGCAAAAAGGTAAACATTCTGACAGATAAAACCACAGTCAATAGCGGCATAAAATTCCTTATCTTCCTGTTTTTCAATCTTCCCCATTTTGCTGAAGTCTGCCACATACACAAGATTGACTGAAGCATTTTTTACATAATCCTGTGTACCCGTTTTAGCCCTGAAATCACCATCCATCATCCATAGCAGCTTGTTTTCTTTGGCATCATACTGATAAACACCTTCTTGTGTAAATACATAAATCGTAAATTCCTGAACGTTCATGGCAGAGGGGGCAGTCCGTTTGCCACTTTCCGGACGATTGATTCCGTAAGCTGCCCAAAGTAAATCCGACAAAGTCTGAAGACCAATCGCCTGATTTTTAAAACTTCTGGAAGTTGATCTTAGCTGAAGTGTTTCCATTAAAGGTTTTCCTCCTTTCGTGTCCGGCTCAGGCAGGCGGATATTTTTTTCCTGTGAAAAAAGCAGTAATGGAGAACAGATAATGAAAAATACCAGTAAGCTTGTTTTCGATTTCATCATAATTGTTACTTTTACCAATGGTTTCAAATGATTTTTTTTGGCGGAAAATAAATTTTTTTTACCATGCAACCACCATCACGCTGCCCATGGACGAATAATAATCCCCTGATGATTGACTATCACGACAAGGAGTGGGGCGTCCCCGTTCATGACGATTACAAACATTTTGAATTTATCATCCTTGATGCCTTTCAGGCAGGATTAAGCTGGCAAACCATTATCAATAAAAGGGAAAACTTCAGAAAAGCTTTTGATGGTTTTGACTTTGAGAAAATAGCCCGATATGATGAAAAAGAATACCTGCGCCTGATGAATGATTCGGGAATAATCAGAAACCGCATGAAAATACAGGCAACCATTGCCAACGCAAAAGCATTTAATAATATCCGGAAAGAGTATGGAAGTTTTGACAAGTATATCTGGCAGTTTACTGAATATCAGACAATTAAAAACAACTGGAAAACCATTGGCGAGGTACCGGCAAGGTCAAGAGAATCAGATATGATGAGCAAAGACCTGATCAGACGAGGATTTAAATTTGTCGGGTCAACTATCTGTTATGCGTATATGCAGGCTGCCGGTATGGTAAATGACCATTTGACGGAATGTTTCAGGTATCATGAGGTAGCCTTATAAGATTTGCTGAAAAACTAAAGCTTCATTCACAAAATTTCATCTTTTAAAGGAAAATCGGTTTTTACTGTATATTTGCATGGTCAAAATTGAGTGATTGAAAAGCAAAGTTTTAGGCATATTATTGATTTTTTCATTTGTAGCTCCTGTTTTTACTACCTATTTCGTGCTGAAATATCAGCAAAAACAGATAAAAAGAGAAATCAAATGGAGAATGATTGCCGGAATTGACAAAAAAGAACTTGTACTGCTAAAGTTCACAAAAGAAGAAAAAAAAACCCTGCTTAGATGGGAGCATTCCAAAGAGTTTGAATATAAGGGAGAGATGTATGACGTGGTTGACAGCAAAACCATAGGAGATACCACTTATTACTGGTTGTGGTGGGACAATGAAGAAACCCGGCTCAATAAAGAACTTAAAAAGCTGGTATTCTTTACTTTGGGCAACAATCAAAAGAATCAGGAAAACAAGAATCACCTGTACAAGTTTTATAAATCCCTATATGTCACAGAGGGCAAAAACAAAGAAATCATACTGACAAAAGAAGAAAAAGTCCTGTTTTACTTTTGTCAAAGAATATATCAATCCATTTCACTTTCCCCGCCAGACCCTCCGCCCAGATTAAGTTAAAAATACTCGTTTGATAAATGGCTGCTTTCTTTTAAACAGTCAAAACCGGATTTTTAACTTAAAAAAATTCCAATGAAGAAATTTATAATTTATTGTTTTTTAATGGGTTTTGTATTAGTAGCCCACTCGCAGATAATAACTGTTACAGACATAGAAACAGGGGAAGCCATCGAAATGGCGAGCCTGATCAGTGAGATGCCAAAAGCCAGTACAACAACCAATCATAAAGGTCAGGCCGATATTTCAGCCTTTGTCAATTCAGAAAAAATTGTGATAAGCCATGTGGCCTATAAACCTGTTGAATTCAGTTACAAGCATCTGGAAATGCAAGGTTTTAAAGTCGAGCTGGCCCGAAAAATTGCCGTCATGCAGGAGATTAAAATATCTGCACAGCGTTGGGAAATTAAAAAAATTGAAACTCCTGTCAGGATTGCTACCATAAACGTCAAAGAGGCTGCATTTCAGAATCCACAGACCACTGCCGACCTATTAGGTATCAGTGGCTATGCTTTCATCCAGAAAAGCCAGTTGGGAGGAGGTTCTCCTATGCTAAGGGGCATGGCCACCAACAGGGTTTTACTTGTAGTCGATGGTGTTCGGATGAATAATGCAATCTTCCGGTCAGGTAATTTGCAGAATGTCATATCACTGGATGCCAATGCAATAGAAAATACCGACATCCTTTTCGGGCCGGGTTCGGTAATGTATGGAAGCGATGCCATTGGTGGAGTAATGAGCTTCAATACCCTGAAACCCAGGTTTTCTGTTGATAGCAGTAATAAGCCGGCAGTTACAGGGAATGCCATGTCAAGGTTTTCATCGGCAAATATGGAAAAAACCGTTCATTTTGATGTTAATGTGGGATTAAAAAAAGTGGCTTTTACCTCAAGTTTTACCTTTGCCGACTATGATGACCTCCGTTCAGGCTCTGTAGGTGGTGTACCTTATTTTTACAGGAATTATTACGTAATTACCTATGACAATAAAGATTACATGATTCCGAATGCCGACTCCACTCTTCAGGTTGGTTCTGAATACAGCCAGATCAACTTCATGCAGAAAGTACGCTTTCAGCCTTGCAAATTTCTGGAAATTGACTATGGCTTTCATTTTTCCGAGACTTCAAAATACAACCGTTACGACAGGCTGTATGTCATGCGAACAGATGGCCCCTACAAAGGAAAATTACGCTGGGCAGAATGGTATTATGGCCCCCAGAAATGGCAAATGAATCGTCTGGGAATCACTTATTCAAAAAACAACAGGTTCTTTGATAATCTTCGGTTTATTGCCGCTCACCAGTTTTTTGAAGAAAGCCGTTACGACCGTGAGTTTATGTACAGGGAACTCAGGATGCAAAAGGAAAATGTGGATGCGATTTCTCTAAATCTTGATTTTGATAAAAAAATCAATGAAAGAATGACGCTCTATTATGGATATGAATATGTTTACAATCTGGTTCATTCCCATGCAACCCTGACCCACGTGGTAACAAAAAAAGTAGATCCGACAGTTACACGTTATCCCGATGGTTCTATGTGGCAATCAAATGGAGGATATCTTACTGCCAGATACAAACTAAATGAAAAATGGCTCTTAAATGCTGGTTTTCGCTACAATCAATTTCTCATCACAGCTACATTCGACACTACTTTTTTCCCCTTTCCGTTTACCGACACCAGAATGAAATCGGGGGCTATCAGCGGAAGTATGGGGTTCATATTTACCCCTTCGGAAAAATGGCAGGTGTACGTCAATGCAGCCAATGGGTTCAGGGCCCCAAATGTTGACGATATGGGAAAAGTTTTTGAATCGGTACCGGGCTATCTGGTGGTTCCCAATCCTGACTTAAAGCCTGAAAAGGTGTATAATTTAGAAGTTGGCACTGTCAGGACTATAAGCAATTTCGTAACCTTTGATGCCACTGTTTACCGCACCTGGCTGGTAGATGCCATGGTCAGAAAAAATTTCCAGTTAAATGGGGATACCATGATCAGGTTTTTAGGTAATAAAAGCCGCATTCAGGCCATCCAGAATGTTACGGAAATTGATGTTTATGGTTTTCAGGCAGGTATAGAATTTTATTACAGGGGATTTGGCTTAAAGAGCAACCTGTCGTATCAGAAAGGCAAGGAGCAGACCCCCGATTCATTGGTTTATTATCCATTGCGTCATGCTGCACCTACTTTTGGAAGCACCCATTTATCATACGAGTACAGAAACAAGTTTAAAGTTGACTTCTATGTGGTCTATAATGCAAAAATGGACTATAAAGATCTGGCTTTAACTGAGCGTACCAATGCATCTTATGCAAGGGACGAATCAGGCAGGGCTTATGTCTTGGGCTGGACAACGCTTAACCTGAAAATGACATATTTCCCCAACCCTTTTATTGCCATAACAGCAGGTATAGAAAACATAACCAACCTTTTGTACAGGCCCTATGCCTCCGGTATCAATGCACCGGGAAGAAATTTAATTACATCTTTAAGGGTAAAGTTTTAATGAACAATTAAATAGAAGATAATGAAAATGAAAAATGTATATCTGTTATTTTTAATCACATTTCTGTGTTTTGGATTAAGTTTTAAACTCTCTGCACAGAAAATAGCTGCCGGAGGCTGGCATACGGTGGTTGTCTGTCAGGACGGCACCGTCAAAGCTTTTGGTGAAAATGCCTCCGGTCAACTGGGAAACGGAGATAACACCGACAGCAATGTACCTGTATCCACCGGACTGACTGACGTTATTGCCGTTTCGGCTGGAGGCGATCAACTGGAAGCCCATTCCATGGCGTTGAAAAACGATGGTACTGTCTGGGCCTGGGGCAGCAACCTCTATGGACAACTTGGTAATGCAAGCACGACCAACACAAATGTCCCCGTTCAAACCCTTTTACTCAGCAATGTCAAAGAAATTGCTGCCGGAGGGTGGCATTCCGTAGCCCTGAAAAATGATGGTACCGTCTGGACATGGGGATGGAACATGGATGGGCAGTTGGGAGATGGAACCACAACCGACAGAATTATTCCCGGCCAGGTTCCCGGGCTGACAGATATTGTTCAGATTGCTGCTGGCACCTACCATACGCTTGCCTTAAAATCCGATGGAACTGTGTGGGCATGGGGTGATAATGTCAGCGGTCAGATTGGAAATGGTACTACCGGCACGGATGTAACTTCACCTGTGAAAGTTTCAGGACTGACAAATGTTGTAAAAATCGATGCAGGAAGGTTTTTTTCCATTGCTGTCAAAAGTGACGGCAGCGTTTGGACGTGGGGTGAAAACCTCTACGGACAATTAGGCGACAGTACCACAACCGACCGGAATGTCCCCGGTCAGGTTGTTGGTATTACCGCAAAACTGCCTGTCATCATGGCTGCAGGTGCTTTTCACTGTATGATCGTAAAATCCGATGGAACTGTGTGGGCATGGGGACGTAATACCTATGGTAATCTGGGAGACAATACCGTTACTCACCGTCTCTTACCTGTGCAAATGATTGATATTTCTGATGTGGCAGGCATGGATGCCGGAACCAATTTCTCCATTATTTACAAAAATGATGGAACTTTTTGGGCATGCGGAAGAAATGCCAGTGGTCAGTTAGGGGATGGAACTTTTACCCAGAGAAACCTGCTTACTCAGTCTTCAGGAGTTTGTCCGATTTTGTCAGACATTCATGAATTTCCTGAACCTGAGGAAGTTAATCTGAAAACCTTCCCAAATCCATCAGAAAACGGAATATTTGAATTGAACTTTTCAGGAGATGATCAAAACTTCACAAATATCAATATCGAAGTTTATGACATGATGGGACATCAGGTGCTGAACAAACAGATACATTCTGAAAACAATCATCATCCGGTTATCATTGATCTTTCAGGACAAAGTTCCGGTATTTACCTGCTTAAAATGGGAACAGGCAATAGTTTTTACAGCGTTAAATTAATCAAACGCTAACTTTTTTCCTATCATTAACCGCCTGTTGGGATACAGCATCCTGCAGGCGGTTTTTTGTCCGGATAATCAGTTCATGAATTTGACACATGAATTTTCTATTGAAATGATTATCAAACCTATAAGTTTAAAAACACCTTCACTTTGGCTAATTCGAAAAGAAAAACCACCATCCTGAAATTCTGCCGGAAAACACGCTTTTTAAAGCAAAAACAATTTGATAAAAACTTTTGCACTTATAAGTTTTGGTTAAATTGCACCGGATTTTAAACGTTATTATTTTAACAGAAACTAAGAAATTTCAATAAAAATCAAGTTTATGAGTAAGAAAAAAACTTATGTCGTATGTGATGGTAATTATGCTGCCGCACATATTGCTTATATGTTCAGTGAAATAGCTGCCATTTATCCGATAACTCCCTCCTCAACCATGGCAGAATATGTTGATGAATGGGCTGCTTATGGAAGGAAAAATATTTTCAATCAGGAAGTTAAGGTTGCTGAAATGCAATCGGAAGCCGGAGCGGCAGGTGCGGTACATGGGTCCCTTCAATCCGGAGCATTGACCTCCACTTTTACTGCCTCTCAGGGTTTGCTGCTGATGATTCCCAATATGTATAAAATAGCTGCTGAGTTGTTGCCGGGGGTTTTCCACGTGTCAGCCCGTACGGTGGCCGCTCATGCACTGTCCATCTTTGGCGACCATTCCGATGTTTATGCCACCCGACAGACTGGTTTTGCCCTTTTGGCCAGCGGCAGTGTTCAGCAATGTATGGACCTGGCAGGAGTGGCTCATCTGTCAGCTATAAAATCACGTATTCCTTTTCTTCATTTCTTTGATGGATTCCGTACTTCTGCAGAATTACAAAAAGTTGAATTGCTGAATGAAGAAGATTTAAAACCTCTTCTCGATACCGAAGCCCTTCAGCGTTTCAGAGATAATGCCCTGAATCCCGAACATCCGGTTACCAAAGGAACAGCTCAGAATCCTGACATTTTCTTCCAGGCCAAAGAAGCTGTCAACAGGATATATGAACCTGTTGCCGACATTGTTGACCAATACATGCAGGAAATTACAAAAATCACCGGCAGAGAATATCATCCCTTTACCTATTATGGCCATCCTGAAGCCGAAAATATCATTGTAGCAATGGCTTCCGTTACCGATACCACAAAAGAAGTAGTGGATTACCTGATGGCAAAAGGCGAAAAAGTTGGTTTGATTACCTGTCATCTTTTCCGTCCGTTTTCTCCGAAATATTTCTTTAATGTTTTCCCAAATACGGTTAAAAGAATTACTGTTCTTGACCGTTCAAAAGAACCGGGTGCCAACGGTGAACCACTTTACAAAGACATCCGCGACCTGTTTTATCTGAAAGAAAATGCTCCGGTTATAGTTGGCGGAAGATACGGACTGAGTTCGAAGGATACTACTCCTGCACAGATACTCGCAGTTTTCAACAACATGAAAAGAAATGAGCCCAAAAATCATTTCACCATCGGAATCATTGATGATGTAACATTTACCAATTTACCAACAGAAGAAGAAATCAATACTTCATCACCCGGAACTTATGAAGCCAAGTTTTACGGGATCGGTGCTGACGGTACAGTCGGTGCAAATAAAAATTCCATTAAAATTATCGGGGATAATACAGATAAATACTGCCAGGGCTACTTTGCCTACGATTCAAAGAAATCAGGTGGCTTTACCGTTTCTCACCTGAGGTTTGGTGATTCCCCGATACGTTCGCCTTATTATGTCAATCAGCCTGACTTTGTAGCCTGTCATGTCCCTTCTTATCTTGATAAATATGACATGCTCCGGGGTTTGAAAAAAGGTGGGACATTTCTGTTCAACAGCATCTGGGATGTGGAGGAAACCAAATCAAAACTTCCGGATCACATGAAAAAATACCTTGCCGAAAACAACATCAAATTCTATATAATCAATGCAACAAAAATAGCTGAAGAGCTGGGTCTGGGCACCCGTACCAACTCCATCATGCAATCTGCCTTTTTCAAAGTATCGAATGTCATACCCTTTGACTTAGCCTTGAAAGAAATGCAGAAAGCCATTAAAAAAACATACGGAAGAAAAGGGGAAGAAATAGTTAAAATGAATTTTGATGCCCTTGATCGCGGGGCTGAAGTGATAGAAGTACCTGTTCCCGTGGAATGGAAAAACATTGAAATAAAAGAAACCACATTAAGTTCTGATCTGCCGGAATTCATTAAAAATGTTGTGGAGCCAATCAATGCACAAAAAGGAGATTTATTGCCCGTCAGTGCGTTTATTGGCAGGGAAGATGGAACATTTCCCGCTGGAACTACCGAATATGAAAAGAGAGGTATTGCAGTCAATGTGCCTGAATGGATTGCAGAAAACTGTATTCAGTGTAATCAATGTGCTTTTGTATGTCCGCATGCTGCCATCCGGCCATTTATCCTGACTGAGGAAGAAGCTCAAAACGCTCCGAAAGGCACGGTCTTCCAGCAAGGACTTGCACAGTTAAAAGCATATAAATTCAAAATTCAGGTCAGTGTTCTGGATTGTACCGGCTGCGGCAACTGTGCCGATATTTGTCCGGCAAAGACCAAAGCATTGGTTATGAAACCGCTTGAAAGCCAATTGGATGAAATTCCACGCTGGGATTACATGAACAAAGTGGTTGGTTATAAAGACCACATTCTGCCAAAAGACAAATCGGTAAAAAACAGCCAGTTTGCTCAACCTTTATTTGAATTTTCAGGTGCCTGTGCCGGATGCGGTGAAACCCCTCATATCAAAACAATTACACAATTATTCGGAGAAAGAATGATTGTAGCCAATGCAACCGGCTGCTCTTCCATTTACGGTGGCTCTGCTCCTTCAACCCCTTATCGCGCCAACAGTAAGAGCGGACATGGGGTGGCATGGGGTAATTCATTGTTTGAAGATAATGCTGAATATGGATTTGGCATAGCAATCGGTATTAAAAACATCCGAAACCGCATTGCCGAAATGATGGCCTCGGCAAACGGTAATTTTTCTGATGAAATAAAAGCATTGTTTGCGCAGTGGATTGAACATAAAGACAATGCCGAAAAATCAAAAGAAATTTCGGAACAACTTTATCCATTGCTGGAAAAATCGAAAGAACCTTTAGCCAAAGAATTGTTATCCCTCCGCCAGTACTTTGTTAAAAAATCGATCTGGATCATTGGTGGTGACGGCTGGGCTTATGATATTGGTTATGGCGGACTCGACCATGTGATTGCTTCAGGTGAAGATGTTAATATTCTTGTTCTGGATACCGAAGTTTATTCAAACACAGGAGGACAGGCTTCAAAATCGACACCAGTGGGAGCAGTGGCTAAGTTTGCTGCATCAGGTATGAAAACGCGTAAAAAAGACCTTGGAGCCATGGCAATGACTTATGGCTATGTTTACGTTGCTCAGGTCGCCATGGGAGCCAGCCAGTCGCAGTATTTTAAAGCCATCAAAGAAGCTGAAGAATATCCCGGACCTTCATTAATTATTGCTTATTCACCCTGTATCAACCACGGTCTGCATAAAGGAATGGGAAAATCTCAGGAAGAAATGGAATATGCCGTCAAATCTGGCTATTGGCATCTCTACCGCTACAATCCGCTACTTGAAAAAGAAGGAAAGAATCCGTTCCAGCTTGATTCTCCCGAACCCGACTGGAGTAAATTTCAGGAATTTCTGAATAATGAAGTCCGTTACACCTCGCTTCGTAAATCTTTCCCTGCCGAGGCCATGAAATTATTTGAAATAGCCGAGCAGGATGCTAAGTGGCGGTATAATTACTACAAGCGACTGGCTGAAATTGACTATAGTAAATCCTGATTCATATCCTGAGAATATGACAACCGGATGTTGGTATTAGCCCGTGAAAACAAGCTAATTCTAAAGTAAGGTATAGTTTAGTCCTTTGGCTTGATTAAGTTTAACAGACTGAAAGTTGCTTTTATCAACAAGCAGGCAGCAGGAAGTCTTCAATAGGCACAAATAAAAAGCAGTTAGTAAGCGGCCGCAATATGCACTGACCTAACGAAATGCGGAATGTGGAAAATGGTATCCGGAAATCGCAATCCATAAATCAAAAACTGTTACTCGTAAATCGGACTGTTTACTCTATCAAAATGTTTTTATAATCTTGTTTAAAAAACTATCCTCCTCACCCAGTATTAATCCAGAGTGTTGTCGGAAAGATTATGTCCCATTTTGAGCTTTTTGGTTTTAAGGTATTTCTTATTGAACAGATTTGCCTTAATCTCAAGTGGAACACGCTCCACTATTTCAAGGCCGTAAGCTTCAAGGCCTATTCTTTTTGCCGGATTATTTGAGATAAGTTTAATCTTTCTGATACCCAAATCACGCAGAATCTGGGCACCTACACCATAATCACGCTCATCCGGATTAAATCCCAGATGAATATTGGCTTCCACAGTATCGAGCCCTTGTTCCTGCAACTGGTATGCTTTGAGCTTGTTAACCAGCCCTATCCCCCTTCCTTCCTGATTCATGTATAAAACAACTCCTTTTCCTTCGTTTTCGACAATCTGCATGGCCCGATGAAGCTGAGGACCACAATCGCAGCGATAACTTCCGAAAATATCTCCTGTAACACAAGATGAATGTACTCTGACCAACACCGGTTCATTTTCGTTCCAGCTTCCTTTAACAAGAGCCAGATGAACTTCATTGGTGGTAATCTGCCGGTAGGCAATAATCCTGAAGCTCCCAAACTCAGTGGGCAGATCTACCTTATCTACCAGGCGTTCAATGAGTGACTCCTTCTGAAGGCGATAAGCAATGATGTCTTTTATTGAAATAATGTGAAGGCCATGTTTATCGGCAATCTTACGAAGGTCGGGCAGGCGTGCCATGGTTCCGTCCTCATTCATAATTTCACAAATAGCACCCACAGGCTCAAAACCTGCCAGTCGGGCAAGGTCAATTGCCGCTTCAGTATGCCCGCTACGCCTGATAACGCCACCTTTTTTTGCCCTCAGCGGAAAAATGTGCCCCGGCTTGGCAAAATCTTCAGGTTTTGTGTTTGGATCTATCAATGCACGAATGGTTTTTGCCCTGTCGTGTGCCGAAATTCCGGTTGTACACCCATGCCCTCTCAGGTCTATGGAAACGGTAAACGGGGTCTCATGTAAGCCTGTATTGGAAGAAACCATAAGTTCAAGCCCAAGCTCATCAGCCCGGGTTTCAATAATGGGTGCACAAATCAAACCTCTGCCTTCTTTCGCCATAAAATTTATGACTGCAGGTGTTACATGCCTCGCTGCAATAACGAAGTCACCTTCGTTTTCCCTCTCCTCATCATCCACAACGATGACAATTTTCCCTTGTTTGATGTCTTCAATCGCCTGTTCTACTGTGTCGAGCATATTTTACTGAAATCTTTGAGTTGGCTGCCAGATATTCGATTCAACACCTTTTAAAAACCTGAAAAATCCAATCAAAAGCGCCATATTCATGAAATAAAAATGAGAAATAAGCCGAAGCAAAGTTAAATGAACTTTTATACTGCGCAAAAAAGTATCCAGAAGGGGGATCAGCAACAAACCAAGCTGAATATAAAAAGTGAGTTGATAAAACCCAGACCGCTGTAAGAGAAAGATATTTGAAACAAAAGCCAGAATAAGAAAAAACGGTCCCAGCCAACGAAGAATTTTATGAGAGATAAAACTAAATGAAAGACTGGGTTTTGAGGAGAAAATCAGTTTTTTGTAGCGAAGAAGGTTTTGATAATTCCCGATGGAGATGCGGATCTTTCGCCTAAATTCTTCACTCGGTTTATTTGAAACATCTTCAAAACACAAGGCTTTCAGCTCCATGACAGCTTTCCCTCCTTTTTCAAGGACGTTCATCGTGATGTAAAAATCGTCCATAAAAAAACGGGGAGGAACAGGACTGAAATATTCTTTTCTGATGGCATAACATCCTCCGAAAGCCCCTGCCATGGTACCCCATAAAACCCCTTCTGCATATTTTATCCGGTTTTCCCTGCTGATATATTTTTCCTCCTGTATTGAAATCCCTTCAATACTATTATGCGAATTGACAATATTGCCCCCAACCAGCTTTATTTCTTCATTTTTGAAATGTTTTACCATTTCAACTATCGTTTTTTCAGTAAAAATAACATTGGCATCCGTAAGAATTAACACCGGAGTATCAGCTTCAGTGGCCAACTGGTTGATAATACCGGCTTTGCCTGTTCGCTTCTCAAACGCTTTCAGGCGAAGCCCATTGTATTTTTGCTGCAATTCGCTGACAATCATATTTGTCTGATCGGTACTTGCATCTGAACCAATCAGCATTTTTATTTTTTCCTGCGGATAGCTACACCTGAAAGTGCTTTCTATCTTTTGTCTGATGACTTTTTCTTCGTTGTGAGCAGCAAGAATAACGGTTACTTCAGGAAAATCTTTTTCGGTTTCAAAAACAAGCTGATTAGGGCTTTTCCTTTTTGCAAGCCACTGAACCAACAGCGGATAAAGCATATAGGAATGAAATATCAGAAAAACTGACAGAAAAAACAATATCGCCCAAATCATGTATATAAAATTACCTGTGCAAAGCTAAAACCTTCAGGCAGAGTAAACAAGGATTTTCATTTTACTGAACATATAAGTGTAAGGTTAACTCCAGCCATCTGAATTTACTGAGTGCGTTTTACAAGCTGAAATACTTGTTGTAATTTTGCCTGAAAAATCAAAATCAAATGAATCAGAATAGAGTACTTGAAATAATCCCCGGTGTTAAATGGATAGGTGCATTAGACCCCGACCTGCGTGTTTTTGACGTGATAATGGAGACAAAGTTTGGGACTACCTATAATTCCTATTTTATTGATGCAGAAAAAAAAGCCATTATTGAAACCGTAAAAGAGCCTTTTTTCAATGATTACCTTGAAAAAATCAAATCAGTTTGCGATCCCGCTGATATTGAATACATTATCCTCGACCATACTGAGCCCGACCATTCAGGCAGCCTGAAACACCTGCTGAAACACTGCCCGGATGCAACAGTTATTGGCAGTGGAAATGCTATTCGCTACCTGAACGATATTGTCAATTTCCCTTTCCGTTCAAAAGTAGTCAAAGATGGAGATGAATTGTCTTTGGGTAACAAAACATTGCGCTTTATTGCCGCACCCAACCTCCACTGGCCGGATTCAATGTTCACCTATATGGTTGAAGATCAATTACTTTTTAGTTGTGATGCTTTCGGTGCCCACTATTGTGATGAAAGAATGTTTGATGACAAAACAGGCAATTTTGACGAAGCTTTTGTTTATTACTTTGATGTCATACTGAAGCCTTTCAGTCGTTTTATGCTCAAGGCCATTGAAAAAATTGAAAATCTTGACATTAAAATGATTTGCCCCGGACATGGCCCGATCCTTCGTTCATACTGGAAAAAATATGTTGACCTCTCGAGGGAATACAGCAGGCAGGAACTTGAATTCAGAAAACCTGATAATCTCAGGGTTTTTATCCCTTATGTTTCTGCCTATGGCTATACACGAATCATTGCAGAAAAAATAGCCAACGGAATCAGACAGGCGGGAAATATAAGTGTGGAAATAGCAGACATTCAGGACAAAGATTTCCATTTCATCAATGAAAAACTAAGTTCTTCTTCAGCCCTGATTGTCGGTTCTCCAACCATCAATCAAAACATACTTCCTCAGATTTACAATCTCTTTGGGGCCATCAATCCCATACGGGATAAAGGAAAGTTATTTGCCGCATTTGGCTCTTACGGATGGAGTGGTGAAGGGCCCGATATTATCTCTTCAGCCCTCACAACCCTGAAACTCAAATCTGTTTCCGTGCCACTGAAAATTAAATTTTATCCTTCTGAGGAAATTGAAAGGCAACTATTTGATTTTGGTTACGATTTCGGGAAAAAACTGTGTGAAAGCGCTGTAATAAATAGCGATCAATGATGCTTTGTGCAAAAAGGCTTAGTTAACAAGTGAAATCTTGATAAATTTTGCATAATTAACCTGTCATTTTGCATAAATTTGTAATTAAAATTTTACCATATATTGAGCGACTTGAAAACGCATCATAAAATAATAAATGGTGACAGCAGACAAATGACAGAACTTGCAAATAGTTCGATTCATTTGATAATTACCTCACCACCTTATTGGCAACTAAAGGACTATGGTTCAAAAGATCAAATCGGGTTTCATGACAATTACGAAAGCTATATTAATAATCTGAATCTTGTTTGGAAAGAGTGCTATCGTGTTTTATATCCCGGGTGCAGGCTCTGCGTAAATATTGGCGACCAATTCGCACGCTCAGTTTATTATGGCCGATACAAAGTAATACCTATCCGGGAAGAAATAATAAAGTTTTGTGAAAATGTGGGCTTTGATTACATGGGAGCAATCATCTGGCAAAAGGTGACTACTTCCAATACAACAGGAGGCGGTGTACAAATGGGTTCATATCCTTATCCCCGTAATGGGATTCTCAAACTTGACTATGAGTTTATTCTCATTTTTAAAAAACTTGGGGAAGCACCAAAACCCACAAAAGAGAAAAAGGAGCTTTCCAAGATGACAGCAGAAGAATGGAACACTTTCTTCTCAGGGCACTGGAATTTTGCAGGGGTCAGGCAAAACAATCATATTGCCATGTTTCCCGAAGAATTGCCAAGACGATTAATTAAGATGTTCTCTTTCGTTGGCGATATCGTTCTTGACCCATTCACTGGAAGTGGAACAACAAATCTTGCGGCAAAAAATCTTGACAGGAATTCTGTCGGATATGAAATTAATCCCGAGTTCATCCCTATAATTCAAGAAAAGATAGGTGCAAATCAAATTGACTTTCACGAAACCAGCTTTGAATTTATTATTCAAAAAACCACTTTTGACTTCGAAAAAGAAATTCAAAAATTACCCTATATTTTCAAAGATCCCCATACTTTTGACAAAAAAGTTGATCCGAAAAAATTACAATTCGGTTCCCGCATTGATAAAAACGGGAATAAAAAACGAGAAGAATTTTTTACTGTTAAAGAAGTCATTAGCCCTGAAAAATTAAAACTTAGTAATGGTCTTATTGTCAAACTCATTGGAATAAAGGAAAACCAGGGTATTAATGGCGAAGCAACGAATTTCTTAAAAGAGAAAACCAAGGGAAGAAAGGTATTCATGAGGTTTGACAATCAGAAATATGATAATGATAACAATTTACTGTGTTACCTATACCTTGAAAATAAAACTTTTATCAATGCTCACCTGATTAAAAGCGGACTGGTTCAGGTGGATGTCGGTTTTGATTATAAATACAAAGATAAATTTTTAAACCTTTTGCGTCAAAGTAATGGCTAAAGAATGGATTTTAAATTCAGCGATGAATCGCTTCCAGCTTAATTTCAAAAGAAATGTGGGGCCAACTTCTGAATCAATAAGAAAATGTTCACCCAAAAACATTGATGAATGGCGTGATTATTACTTTAAAAACGTAAAGCCAAAAGATCATATCATTGAACTTGGCAAAAAACTTTACATTAAAATTACCGAAGTAATACAAGCTGAAGTATCCGAAATTACCGAACAGGACTGCATCGATTATATGATACAGTTGGTAATCGATCGAACCTACGAAGGATATGTAACAGAAATCCACACTGTGTATGGTCAGTTACAAAGAATTTTAGGCGTTAAAATTGAACCTGCTCCAGATGAATGGGACAGGCTTTTTAATGTTGACTTTTACATAAAAGTCAAAGAGAAATACATCGGGCTACAGATAAAACCAGTAAACTCAAACATTCAACTACCTGAAATATTCAAGGAATATAACCTGCAATCCGAATCCCATCAAAAATTTACAGAAGTTTTCGGTGGAAAAGTATTCTATCTGTTTTCTACCAAAGTTGGAGATAAAAAAGAAATACAGAACAAAGAAATAATTGATGAAATCAAAAAAGAAATAGAACGACTGATGGCAGGTTAATAGGCCATTACCGTTAAAAATCAAGACTGGCTAATTCTTTTTAAAAGCATATTGCGTTCCTCTCATTTCATTTCATTATTATGCCGCTATAAAAAATTATTTCTACAACTCATCTCTGATTAACCATCTGATTTTCAGGTCATTCATTAGATTAACCGGCAAAAATTCAGTTTTTTTAGATGAAACTTTTTAAGACTACAGTATCATACCTGCCCCTACCGTGTTATTTGTCTTTTCATCAATCAGAATAACGCTGCCGGTAATTTTATTCTTTTTATAAATGTCAACAAACAAAGGACTGGAAACACGGAGAGAAACGCGTGCAATGTCGTTCATGCGGATATTTTTATCGTCCTGCAGCCGGTGAAGGGTATTGATGTCAACCTTGTAACGTATTTCTTTCACCATGCATTTAACTTCTTTGGTGGTATGTTTAAGGATAAACCTGTTGCCGGTTTCAAAACCATTATCATAAAACCAGCACATCATAATGTCAATATCCTGTGTGATTTGAGGCTGGTTAAATTCCTTGACTATCATATCGCCTCTGCTGATGTCGATATCATCATCCAGCTGAACACTGATACTCATGGGTGCATAAGCCAGTTCGACTTCTTTTCCCAGCATTTCGATGCTTTTAATCCTGGATTTGAAGCCTGAAGGAAGAACGATAACCGGATCACCTTTTTTAAAAATCCCTCCGGCTACCCTGCCTGCATAAGCTCTGTAATCATGATATTCTTCACGCATAGGTCGAATGACATACTGAACAGGAAAGCGGCAGCTGATACGGTCATATTCACTCTCAACATACACATTTTCAAGCGCATAGAGCAATGTCGGACCTTGATACCAGTCCATGTTGGCACTCCTTTTCACTACATTATCCCCAAGTTTGGCACTGATAGGAATAAAACGTATATCCGGAACATCAATTTTTGAAGTAAAAGAAAGAAAATCATTCATGATATTATCGAAAACCTCCTGCCTGTAATCTACCAGGTCCATTTTGTTGATGCAAACAATAATGTGTTTAATACCCAACAAAGCTGAAATAAAGGTATGTCTGCGGGTTTGTTCGAGCACGCCATTCCGGGCATCAATCAGAATAATCGACAGATTTGAATTGGAAGCACCGGTAACCATATTACGGGTGTACTGCACGTGTCCCGGAGTATCAGCGAGAATAAACTTTCTTTTAGGAGTAGCAAAATAACGATAAGCAACATCAATGGTAATACCCTGTTCTCTTTCCGATTTCAGGCCATCGGTCAGCAAAGCCAGATTGACATGGTCTTCCCCCCTTCTCTTGCTTGACCTTTCAACTGCTTCAAGCTGATCGACAAAAATAGTTTTTGTGTCGTACAACAACCGCCCGATTAAGGTGCTTTTTCCATCATCAACGCTTCCTGCAGTAGCTAATCTGAGTAAATCCATTTTTTTCTAATTACTTTTTCTAAAATCCTGAATCTCAATATCTTTTTTGATTATTTTCAAAATTCATTATTATGCTGACACCGGTCTTCCAAAATTCCTTGATCTGCAATCCGTCATTTTCAATCAAAAATATCCTTCTTTTTTCCGGTCTTCCATAGCTGTTTCCGATCGTTTATCATCTGCCCTGCCAGCCCTTTCTGTTACCCTGAAAGCTGCCACCTCCCTGATAATATCCTCAAGAGAATAGGCTTCCGATTCTATCGCCCCTGTACAGGTCATATCACCAATAGTTCTGAACCTGATCAGTTTTTCTTCAGCCACTTCATTGGGTTTCATCACATTAACAGGATGAACTGCCAGCCATACGCCATCACGATTAAAAACCTTGCGTTTATGGGAGAAATAAAGGGAAGGCATTGGGATATTTTCCCGGGCAATATATTGCCAGACATCCATTTCCGTCCAGTTACTCAGCGGAAAAACCCTGAAATGTTCACCAAAATTTTTTCTGCCGTTAAAAAGATTCCAGAGTTCCGGACGTTGGTTTTTAGGATCCCACTCGCCAAATTCATTACGGTGGCTGAAAAATCTTTCTTTAGCCCTCGCCTTTTCTTCATCTCTTCTTCCTCCACCCATCGCACAGTCAAACTTATGATTTTCAATAGTTTCGAGTAAAGTTACTGATTGAAGCCAGTTTCGGCTGGCATTTACACCTGTTTCGTCTTTTACCTTTCCCGAATCGATAGTGTCCTGAACATAGCCGACAACCAGCTGAACTTCATACTTTTTCACCATTTCATCACGGTAATCCAGTGTTTCCTGAAAATTATGACCGGTATCAATATGGACAATCGGGAATGGTATCCGTGCCGGCAAAAAAGCTTTCCACGCCAGATGAAGCAATACCATTGAGTCTTTTCCCCCTGAAAACAACAACATGGGTTTACTGAACACGGATGCGGCCTCGCGTATGACAAAAACCGCTTCAGACTCCAGATGATCGAGGTGAGATAAAGTATAACTCATTCTTTTTCAATATTTAGTATTTAATCAGCGACAATATTTCACGGTAACATTGCCTGATAGAACGTCTGACCGTTTTATTGTCGGTACGTATGATAAAGTTAGGATTTAATGGTTCTTCATATTCAGTATGAATTCCGGTAAAATTCTGAATTTTTCCCTCTCTGACTTTTTTGTAAAGGCCTTTAGGATCTCTTTTTTCACAGATATCTATCGAACATTTGGCATAAATTTCATAAAAATTCTCAGGGCCGATAATCTGCCTGGCCATTTCCCTGATTCTTTCAGTAGGACTGATGAAACAACAAATAGTAATCACACCGCAATCAACGAATAATCTGGCTACTTCTGCCACCCTCCTGATATTTTCTTCCCTGCTTTCAGCCGAAAAATCAAGGTCTTTGTTCAATCCTACCCGAACATTGTCGCCATCCAGCAATTTGGTCAGATAACCTTTGTGAAACAGCTTTCTTTCAAGTCCTTTTGCCAGCGTACTTTTACCTGAACCCGACAAGCCTGTAAACCAAAAAACCATCGCCCGTTGATTTAACATCTTCTCTTTTTCTTCACGGGTTACCGTCTGGCCGAATATTGGAAAAATGTTGTTGTCCAAGTGATTAATTCATTTACTTTTGTCGAAATTTTTAAAATTGCCCGTTTTGAACCACCCTGCAAATATACGGATTAATGAATTGAACAAAATTGCTGTTCAGGCAGGAACGAAAATACTCGAAATATACCATGATTTTCAGCACTTTCCTGAAGTTGAATACAAAAGCGACCGCTCACCTCTTACACTGGCCGATAAAGCTTCCAACAACATCATCTGCCAGTATCTGTCGGAA